>NZ_KV830193.1:0-12661 GCF_001836705.1 Neisseria sp. HMSC061B04 | reverse complement strand
ACGGTAATCTGTATGCCGTCTTCTACGTCAACGACCGCCGTAATGTTACTGTGCCTTCTTACGAAACCGCTAAAAACGAGATTGGCAGCGACTTACAGGCAGCCCGTGTTGATGCGGCCATTCAATCATTGCTGAAAAAAGCCAGCATCAAAGTCAACAAATAATATAACGTGCCCGCCGTGATGGCGGCGGGCAATAAGGAACTCACATGAACATCAAGCCCAAAACTGCCGTTTTGGCTATCCTCGCCCTGTCGACGATCGGTTTGGCAACCGCCAAAGCACCTGATATCGATCCCGCCCGCATCGACAGCATGGTCGCCGAAGTATTGAGACAGGCCGATCAACATCCCAACCAGACTGCCAAACCCGATGGTCAGGCAATCCGCAAAGATGTGGTTACACGTTTGCAGGCTTTGGAAATTTTGAAAAATGAAGCCATCAAAGCTGGTTTGGACAAAGATGCGGAAGTACAGAATCAATTCAAAAACGTTGAAGCTGAATTCTATGCTAACCAATACGCTGCTTATCTAGAACGTCAGACCGCAGTTGACGATGCCGAGTTGCGCCGTTTCTACGACCAGCAAACACGCATTATCAAGCTGCAACAAGTCAGCTTTGCTTCAGCCGACGAAGTACGCGCCGCGCAAGAACTGCTGCTCAAAGGCTTGTCATTCGAAGAGCTGATGAAACGCTATCCTAACCCAGAACAAGAATTTGACGGCTTCATTTCTCCGCAACAGCTTCCTCCCCAACTGGCCGTTGCTTTTGCCGACATGAACCGAGGCGATGTAACACATGAGCCGATTCAGATGGAAAACCGTTTTTATCTGTTTAAACTCAGCGCGGTAGAGCATGATCCGAATGCCGAACCTTTTGAACTGGTGCGCAATCAGATTGCCCAAACTGTCAAACGACAAAAAGTCGAGAATCAGATCGAACGTATCTTGAAAGAAAACGGCATTAATCCGTAAATTAATTCAATGGTTTCAGGCCGTCTGAAACTATATTTGAACTCAGAGGGCGTATCTTACGCCCTTTTTTACAACTCCTTTTATTCACACAAGATTATGCGCGCTGTTATCCAAAAAGTTACCCAAGCCAAAGTTGACGTTTTCTCCGAAAACTCCCGCGAAACTTGCGGCAAAATCAACAACGGATTTATGATATTGCTCGGCGTTACCCATACCGATACAGAAACAGACGCCAAATACATTGCGGACAAAACCGCCAACCTGCGCATCTTTGAAGACGAAAACGGCAAATTAAATTTATCGCTCAAAGATGTCGGCGGCTCGATATTATTGGTTTCCCAATTTACTCTTTACGCCGATGCGCGCAGCGGCCGCCGTCCGTCCTTCTCCAATGCCGCACCCGCAGAACAAGCGGATAAACTCTATCAATATACTGCGCAACTTTTACGCGAACATGGACTGACTGTCGAAACCGGCAGATTCCAAACCCATATGCAGGTATCCCTTTGCAATGACGGGCCGGTTACCTTATTGCTTGATTCGCAAAAAACATTCTAAATCTCATCAAAAAAGGCCGTCTGAAAGATTTCAGACGGCCTTTTCATTTCTGTTCATTATTAAATCAAGCCTTGCGCTTTTACCCAGTTCACAATATCTGCCTCAACGGCTTCAGGCGTACCCGGATTGTCGATTTTGACACCGTACTCATCCGCACCCAGCTCTTCCAAAATCTCCAGCTGCGAATCCAGCATTCCGGCTTTCATATAATGCCCCTGACGCGACAGCATACGCTCTAGATTGATTGCTTGAGGCGGAGTCAGATGGATAAAAGCCACCTTCCCTTCCGCACCACGCAGAATATCGCGATAGTGATGCTTGAGTGCGGAACAAGTAACGATGGAATATTTTTCCCCGTTTTTTGCCTGCTCTGCCATCCAGTCACGCAAATTGCCCAGCCAAGGATAGCGGTCTTCATCCGTCAGCGGAATACCGGCACCCATTTTGTCGCGGTTGGCTTGGGTATGAAAATCATCGCCTTCGGCATAGGGACATTGATCAAGATATTTTTGCAACGAGAGTGCGGCCGTGGTTTTACCGCAACCGCACACGCCCATCATGACAAAATGTGTCGTCATTTTTCTACTCCTTGTTTATCTGGATTTTAACGGTATTTGAAAACAGGCGGATTGTGTTATCTCAAAAACACTATCCGCCGGCCGTTTTCGATTAAACCAAGATAAACAACACTGACGATAAAGCAAAACCGATGAGTGCGATAAGTGTTTGGTTGACCGTCCATGTCTTCAAGGTCGTCGGCACATCCATATCCAACAGACGGCCGACAAGCCAGAAGCCTGAGTCGTTAAAGTGGCTGCAACCGACGGAACCCGCCGCCGTCGCCAATACCACGCAAGTAATCTGCCAATCGCTGAAACCTGCCGCCGCAACGGCCGGTGCCATCAACGCGGCAGCGGTAGTCAATGCAACGGTCGCAGAACCTTGCGCAATACGCAAAGCCAAAGCCACCAAGAAACAGCCCAGCAAAACGGGAATACCCAAGTCAGCCATGCTGTCGGCCAAAGCCTTACCGATACCGGAAGCACGCAATACGCCGCCGAACATACCGCCCGCACCGGTAATCAAAATAACCGAACAAACCGGACCCAATGCGCCATCAATGGTTTTCTCCAAAGCGCTGGCTTTTTCGCCACGTTTGCTACCCAATACATACAGGGCCACCAAAACAGAAATCAGCAAAGCAATCGGTGTCGAACCGAGCATTCGTGCAAACTGCACCCAGCCTTCATCCGCACTGACCATTTTCTCGCTGATCAAAGTAGATAAACCAGTATTCAAGAAAATCAACAACATAGGAATCAGCATAATGCCGATGACTGTAGATGCTTTTGCAGGGGCTTTCGGTTGGTCGTTATCTTGTGTACCGCCGCTGATCAGATCAGGAACGGGCACATGAATGCTGCGACCCAAAACTTTACCCAATAAATAGCCGCTGAAATACCAAGTAATCAAGGTAACAGGTAAACCCAAAATCAGCAGTTGACCAATATTTGCACCATAAAATTCAGAAGCGGCAATCGGGCCGGGATGAGGCGGCAGGAAGACGTGCATGACGGAAAATGCGCCAATAGATGCCAACGCATAGGGCAAAACAGTTTGCTTCATGCGGCGTGCCGTTGCAAACACAATCGGCAACATCACCACCAAGCCGGCATCAAAGAAAATCGGAAAACCGAAAATCAAAGAAGCCACGCCTAAGGCAAACGGCGCACGTTTTTCACCAAAAATCCGAATCAGCGCATCCGCCAAAGATTGGGCACCGCCGGAAGTTTCCACCAAACGGCCGAGCATTGCGCCCAAACCGACCAGCAACGCCACGCTGCCGAGCGTGCCGCCAAAGTTTTTGACCAACACATCATTGACGATACTGCCCATAGGCAGGCCTGTTACGATAGCAGTCAGCAGGCTGACCAATACCAACGTCAGCAAAGCATGAACACGCAGTTTCACAATTAAAATCAAAATCAGCAAAATTGCCGCCGCCGCAATACCGAGCAAAGTGCCGGCACTCAGCGTTTGAGTCCAACCATCCATTTTGAAGCCTTTCTCTGTAAGAAAAATACAAATTTATTAATGTTTTTTAACATATATGAATACGATAACACATTTACCCATGAAATCGTACGGCTGAATCCGGACAAAATATAAACACCTATTTTTCCAAACTCTTTTTGTAAGATGCTTGAAAAATAAGGAGGACAAAGAAAAACAAGAACAATAAAAAGGCCGTCTGAAAAGTAGTTTATTTTCAGACGGCCTGACATTATGCCTCTCAATAAGATAGAAACAGATGGCTTTTTCAATGATCTGAAACCAAGCCCCTCGGTTATACCTGGGTAAAAATTACCTCGTTTTCCAAACGTGATTTCGGCAATTTAGCATTAAAATCATCTTCGGCGCGATAGCCCAATGCAACAACGGCAACAGCACGATAACCTCTTTCAGCCAAACCAAATTCTTGATCCAAAACAGCCATATCCACCCCTTCCAACGGAACGGCATCCACCCCCAAGGCCGCGGCGGCAAACAGGGTAAAGCCCAAATTAATATGAACTTGTCTCGACAACCATTGGGTTTTGTCTTGCATTTGATTGCGGTGGATACCCAAGAAAGTACGGCGCGCATTATCGCCCATTTGCTTATTTTCGGCCGTAGCAAAACGTCCGTCTTTATCTTCCTGTTCCAACACGCCTGCCAAATAGTCCTCATCGGCATGCACCCGCGCCGCAAATACGATTACATGAGAAGCGTTGATGATTTTGGGCAGGTTGTACGGAAAATTTTCTGCAGATTTGGCTACCCGTGCCTTTCCTGCTTCATTATCTGTAATCACAAAATGCCAAGGTTGGATATTGACGCTGGAAGGACTGTAGCGCAGTGCCGCTTCGATTTGGGCAAAATCTTCGGCTGAAATTTTTTTGGAGGCATCAAAAGATTTGGTGCTGTAACGTTTTTGTACGATATCCTGAACATTCATCATGTTGTTCCTTAACATTTAAAACTATCATAAACACAAAGGCCGTCTGAAAAATCCCTCAGACGGCCTTTATTCTCAAATTTCCGCCGGCGGTTGCGGTTTATCCTCATCTTCCTGTTGCGTTTTGGCCTTGGCAAAACGGCTGAACCAAATACCTGCTTCGTAGAGTAGAATCAGCGGAACGGCAAGCAGGGTTTGAGAAATTACGTCAGGCGGCGTGATGATTGCGGCAACGATAAACGCACCCACGATAACATACGGACGGGCGTTCTTAAGCTGAGCGGTCGAAACAATACCCATTTTGGCAAGCAATACCACAACAACGGGCACTTCAAACGTCGTACCGAATGCGACAAACATGCCCAAAATAAAGGACAGGTATTTGTCGATATCGGTCGCCATATTGACGCCGACAGGGGTTACACCGGCCAAGAATTTGAAAATAACGGGAAACACCAGAAAATAGGCAAACGCCATACCGACGAAGAAAAGCGTTACGCTGGACAACACCAGCGGCGTAATCAAACGCTTTTCGTTTTGGTATAAGGCCGGTGCGACAAACGCCCAGACTTGATACAGCGTGTGCGGCAACGACAGCAGAAACGCCGCCATTAAGGTAACCTTGACCGGCACAAAAAACGGCGCGATCACATCGGTCGCAATCATGCTGGTATCTTTAGGCAGATTGGCCATCAATGGTTCGGCAACAAAAGTATAGAGCTGCTGGGCAAACGGCATCATGCCCAAGAAGCAGACGACGATGCCGATGACGATCCACATCATGCGGCGGCGCAGCTCGAGAAGATGCTCGATAAGCGGTTGGACGGGTTGTTCGTGTTGAGGTTCGGACACCGGTTGACTCACTTTTTACTTACGGACGCGCAGTTTGGGTTTGGCGTGGAATTTCGGGCGCATATCGCGCTTGCGGCTCATCGCCTGCTTACGCAGAGATGTCGTATGCAGCGGAGGAACATCGGCGGCAGGAGCTTCGACATAGCTGACTTCAACCGCCGGAGCGGGGGAAACCGATGCGGTCAAATACTCACGCCAAGCGCGGTCTTGCTCGGACTCAGCATTTTCAGCCCCGGCAGGCTCTTGGGTTTGCGCTGCCCCACCCTCTTCAGGAACTTGGGCCGCACTTTCATTTTCAGTGCTGCTTGAAGCCAAATCAGGCAGAGGATTACCGAACTCGTCCACGCCAAAATCAGCTGGCGTTTTTTGTTCGGGCAGGCGCTCCCAAGGCTTGAGGCCGTCTGAAATATCATTCAGATTTTTTTGTGCATCATCGCCCAAGTCTTTGATACCGTCGCGAAACTCCGAAGCGGCGGCTTCAAATTCCTGCTTGACTTTGCGCAATTCGTCCAACTCAGCCTGAGTATTGAGCTCCTGCTTGACGTTGTTGACGAAGCCTTGCAATTTACCGACCAAACGCCCGGCCGTGCGCGCGGCTTGCGGCAGACGTTCGGGGCCTAACACTATCAGGGCGACAACGCCGACCAGCAGCAATTCGCCCAAACCGAAATCAAACATGGATTATGCTTTGTCTTCGTCTTTTTTGTGTTCGATGACTTCGTCTTTTTTGGCATCTTTGCCGTCTGTACCTTCGTTCAGGCCTTGTTTGAAGTCATGCACTGCGCCGCCGAGGTCTTTGCCGACGTTGCGCAATTTTTTGGTACCGAATACCAAAACGACGATAATCAGTACGATAATCCAGTGCCAAAGAGAGAAGCTACCCATGATAAATCCTTGAATTTGTTTAATTTAAAAAGAGATAATAATTATGCGGGCGTACCCATGATATGAATATGCAGGTGGAAGACTTCCTGTCCGCCGCCTTTGCCTGTGTTGATCAGGGTTTTGAAACCGTCGGTCAAACCTGCCTCTTGGGCAATTTGAGGGACTTTCAACATCATTTTACCCAACAGGGTTTGATGTTCGGCAGTGGCGTGTGCCAGTGAATCGAAGTGTACTTTCGGAATCAGCAGCAGATGTACCGGCGCGGCAGGGCGGATGTCTTTGAAACAAAGCATCTCATCGTCTTCGTAAACGGTTTGTGCCGGAATATCTTTGGCAGCGATTTTGCAGAAAATACAATTATCCATAATGGCTCCAATGGCCGTCTGAAAACGGGTGCAACGGGTTTCGCCAAACAAAGTGAAATCGTTTTTGCCCCAAGAGACGGATTCTGAAACAGGTCAAATACGGGATTGTAATATAAATTCAAGATTCTTTGCGAGAAGCTTTTTCCACTAATCCCGACAAACCTTGACGGCGCGCAAGCTCGTTGACCACATCTTCAGCACGCAATCCGTGATGCGCCAATAAAACCATGGTGTGAAACCACAAATCCGCCACTTCGTAAACCAAATGTTCGCCGCCGCCATCTTTAGAGGCCATCAAGGTTTCACCCGCTTCCTCGATAACTTTTTTCAGAATCTTGTCTTCGCCTTTATGCAACAGTTGGGCAACGTAAGAAGCATCGGGATCGCCGCCTTTGCGCGAATCGATGACGTTTTGGATTTGGGTAAGGATGGTATCGGTCATGGTCGGTTTCTCTTATTTTCTTTCAGACGGCCTTAAGGATGTTTATGTCCGTAAATTGCTTCTTCGTCTTTCAACACGGCATCCACTGTCTGCCATGCGCCGTCTTGCCAAACTTTATAAAAGCAGCTTTCGCGCCCGGTATGACAGGCAATGCCGCCGTTTTGTTCAATCAACATAACCACAGCGTCGCCATCGCAATCCAGGCGCAATTCGTGTACTTTTTGCGTATGCCCGGACTCTTCGCCCTTCATCCATTGTTTTTGGCGGGAACGGCTGTAATAGTGGGCAAAACCGGTTTCTACGGTTTTTTGCAGGGCTTCGGCGTTCATCCAGGCGACCATCAGCACACGGTGTGTCTGCCAATCTTGGGCAATCGCGCAAACCAAACCTTTTTCATCAAATTTTACGGCATTCAGCAGCGTTTCGTTTATATTCGACATTCGCGTTTTCTCCCATATTTTTCAGACGGCCTTTGGGTAGCAATCACAAACGCACTTCGATTCCTGCTTCGCGCATGGCCAGTTTTGCTTCGCGGATACTCGCTTCGCCAAAGTGGAAAATACTGGCGGCCAATACCGCATCGGCCTTCCCTTCTTTAATACCGTCCACCAAGTGTTGAACCGAACCGACGCCGCCGGAAGCAATGACCGGAATATCGACCGCTTCGCTGACCGCGCGTGTCAACGGCAGGTTGAAACCTTGTTTGGTACCGTCCCGGTCCATACTGGTCAGCAAAATCTCGCCTGCGCCGCGCCGCTGCATTTCGACAGCCCATTCCACCGCGTCCAAACCGGTCGGATTACGTCCGCCGTGGGTAAAGATTTCCCAACGGGTGTTTTCAGGGTTGACCGCTTTGGCATCGACAGCAACAACAATCGCCTGAGAACCAAAAAAACCGGCCGCTTCGTTGACCAAATCAGGATTGGTTACGGCAGCCGTATTGATGCTGGCCTTATCGGCACCGGCATTGAGCAGGCGGCGGATATCGGCAACCGTACGCACACCGCCGCCGACTGTCAATGGAATAAAAACTTGCGAAGCGACCGCCTCGATAACGTGCAAAATAGTATCGCGATTGTCGCTCGAAGCGGTAATGTCCAAAAAGGTCAACTCATCCGCACCTTCATCATTGTAGCGTTTGGCAACATCAACCGGATTGCCTGCATCGCGCAAACCCAAAAAGTTGACGCCTTTTACCACGCGGCCGTCTTTTACATCCAGACAAGGAATAATTCGTTTTGCCAATGCCATACCCAATACCTCTTATCCGTTATCAGGCCGTCTGAAACCGTCAGGCCAAAAATTTGCCCAACCAATCCGGCAAATGTTGCAACAGCTGAAAATAACCGATACCGGCCATCATTGCCAACACGCAGGAAATAATAAAATTGCTGTCGATACGGCCGACAATGGCGAAAATCAACCCGGCAAATGCCCATATTATCCCGTTGAAAATCATCCAATAGGTATCGATAATCGGCAAATCAAACGCCGTCAGCTGCCGCAATATCACTGCAATCAGTGTAAACCACAAACTTTCGCTTAGCGGATACACTTCTCGGTCGGATGACCAGATAATCCAAAAACCCAAAACAAACGCTTCAAGCATACTAATCCCTTAATAAAATATCGATTGGGTTGTTTTTATAATTATTTCAAACAGATATAAACCCATAACCTATACAGGCAATCCCTTTGAGTGCATTTTTGTGTGCTGCGTCAGCCGCTGCGTTTTAATGGCCTGCAAGGTCTTATCCGCATAATCCGACACATTTAAGCCAAAGAATCGGCCAGTTTTTGCGCCTGTGCAAAATCAATACTTCCCTCGTAAATTGCACGGCCGGTAATCGCACCGCTCACGCCTTCTTTTTCGACGGCACACAATGCGCGGATATCATCCAAATTCGTCAAACCGCCGGAAGCGATAATCGGGATATTCACGGATTGGGCCAATTTGACGGTAGCTTCGATATTCACCCCGCTCATCATGCCGTCGCGGCCGATATCGGTGTAAATAATGCTGTTGACGCCATCGTCTTCAAAACGTTGGGCCAAATCGACGACATGATGTTCCGTTACCGTCGCCCAACCGTCTATCGCCACCATGCCGTCTTTGGCATCCAGGCCGACAATAATCCGCCCCGGAAATTCATTGCATGCTTCGCGCACAAATTCAGGATTTTTTACCGCAGCCGTGCCGATAATCACATCAGTCAGCCCCAAATCCAAATACTTTTCAATGGTTTCCAAATCACGGATGCCACCGCCAAGCTGTACCGGAATATCTTTGGCCACGGCGGCCAAAATTTCTTTAATCGCCGGAAAATTTTGAGGAACGCCTGCGAATGCGCCGTTCAAATCAACCAAATGCAAACGGCGTGCGCCTTGGTTGCGCCAATGCAAAGCCATCTCTGCCGGCGAATCGGAAAACACCGTCGCCTGCTCCATCAAACCTTGTTTTAAGCGGACACAACGTCCTTCTTTCAAATCAATGGCAGGTATCAACAGCATTTTTTTCTCCTCTATTCAGTTTCAGTATATTTTACACAAATTAGCGATTTTTAGCAGATTTATGTTAAAAACCTCAAATCTGCCAATTTAAAAAATTCCGCAGCAGCAATAATCCTGCCTGATGGCTTTTTTCCGTGTGAAACTGTGTGGCAAACACATTGTCTTGACCGACAATGCAGGCAAATTTATTCGGATATTCGCTGACGCCTAAAACAATCTCTTCATTTTTCGGCGCAAAATAATAGCTGTGAACAAAATAGAAATACTCGTCCTGCCCAATGTCTTGAAATAAAGGATGAGTGCGGGTTTGACAAACCGTATTCCAGCCCATATGCGGCACTTTCAGACGGCCTCCTTGCGCATCAGTTTGATTGGGCAAAAACCGTTTTACTTGCCCTTCAAACCAGCCCAAACCATCTGTATCGCCTTCTTCGCTGTGTTCAAACAATAATTGCGCACCTACGCAAATTCCAAAAAACGGCTTGTTTTTCAGGCCGTCTGAAACCGCCTCACCCAAACCGCTTGCCTTCAGCGCAGACATACAGTCTGGCATGGCGCCCTGCCCCGGAAAGATAACCTTATCCGCCGCCATCACCTCTTCGGGCCGCGAAGTCAGATAAATTTCGGCATTTTGATTAGACAAAACCTGCGCCGCCTGAACAGATTTCAACACTGAATGCAGGTTTCCCATTCCATAATCGACAATCGCTACTTTCATTGCTTCTCCTCAGGCCGTCTGAAAACATTTAATGATTAATATAATAATAAGAATGATTGTAGCAAAAGATGGTTTAAAACAAAATATTGCCACCATACAAGACAAATAATAAAAGGCCGCCTGAAATCCCGATCGGTTTCAGACGGCCTTTATTCATTCACACAATGCCTTATTCTTCAGACGCGGCTTCCGCTTCTTCTTGAACAGATTCTTCGCTCAGCGTGCCTTTGGTAGAAGGCGTTTGACCAATCATACGCGGATCGTATTCGACTGCCATGCGCAGGGCGCGGCCGAAGGCTTTGAAAACGGTCTCGGCTTGATGGTGCGCATTACGGCCGCTCAAGTTATCGATGTGCAAGGTCATCATGCTGTGGTTCACAAGACCGTGGAAAAATTCTTCAAACAAATCGACGTCAAAACGGCCGATCAGGGCGCGGGTAAAGTCGATGTTGTACACCAAACCGGGGCGGCCGGAAAGGTCAATAACCACACGGCTCAACGCTTCATCCAGCGGAACATAGGCATGACCATAACGGGTAATGCCGGCTTTATTGCCAAGCGCTTGTTTCAAGGCTTGACCCAATACGATACCGATGTCTTCAACGGTGTGATGGTCGTCAATGTGCAAATCGCCTTTGCAGGTAATATCCAAATCAATCAAACCATGACGCGCCACTTGGGCAAGCATGTGTTCAAGGAAAGGAACGCCTGTATCCAAGCGGTATTTGCCGGTACCGTCAAGATTGAGGCTGACAGTGATTTGGGTTTCGCTGGTATTGCGGGTAACGGTAACAAAACGGCCCTCGGTTGAAACACCAGCTTCGGCTGCTTCGGCGGTTTGTTTTTCCAAACGCGCCGCTTCAACCGCTGCTGCTTTTTCTTGGTCTTTGCTGTGATCACGGTTCAGCCAGCCTTTGCGTTTGTGCATGCCGGATTCCAACTTCGCAGCCAGGCTCGGACGGATGCCGCGCGCAGACTCATCGCCTGCTTGTTGTTCCAAACGGCGTTTGAGCTGAGACAGGGAGGCGGAGTTTTCATAACCGCACGCGCGTGCGAGTTTGGTCAATGAGCCGGCTTCTTCAACCAGTAACAGAAAATTGGTCAAATGCAGTTGAGCTTTGTTCATGATAATAGTTCCTTGAAATCAAAGATTGGGGTAAAGGTTTTTAATAACGGCCAAGACGGCATCATTTTGCGCTGCCGAGCCTATGGTTATGCGGACACACTGATCCAAAAGCGGATGGCTTCCATGCAGTTTTTTAATCAGTATGCGGTTTTGCTTCAATGTTTCAAACAGCCCGTCCGCATCAGGAACGCGAACGGTAATAAAGTTGGCTTCGCTTGGGAAAACTTGCAAACGGTTTAATTTCAACAATTCATTCATTACGCGCGAACGCTCATTTTTCAATGTATCAATGTTTTGCTGAATAATTGGATGATGTTTCAATGAGAATTTCGCCGCCGCCAAGCTTAATTGATTCATATTGTAAGGAGGTAGGATTTTGGCCAGCTCTCCAATAATGCCCGGGCTTGCCGCCGCATACCCCATCCGCAATCCGGCAAAGCCGATTTTGCTGATGGTACGCATTACGACCAGATTTTCAACTTCTCCCGCCCACGGAAGGAAACTGTCATGATGAAATGCGCCATATGCCTCATCAACGACCACAATGCCGGTTGCCGCGCGAACAACCGCCTCTACTTCTTCTCGTTTAAAGCACACGCCGGTAGGGTTATTGGGATAGGCAATAAAAATTAATGACGGCTGATGTTGCTCAATCGCGGACAAAACGGCAGAAAGATTTAAAGTGAAGTCCGGATTTAAGGAAACGCCGACATATTCCATGCCATAAAGCGCGGCATTATGACGATACATAACAAAACTTGGCTCAATACCCAATACACACGCATTGGGTTTGGCAACCAGCATGGTCAAAAACTGGATAAGCTCGTCGGAGCCGTTGCCCAATGCGATTTCCGCCTTGCCGGGAATACCGAAGACTTCCCTTAATTCTTCATAAATCCCGCTTTTGGCAGTATGAGGATACAAATGAATCGGGGCTTCTTTTACTATATCCGCCCATTCTGACAACAAAGATTCATATCCGGCGAAAGGATGATGCGGACACTCCATGGCGTCCAACTTAATAAAACCTTCCGGCAAATCGGCAACCTGATAAGCTGTCATTACTTTAATATCGTCACGGATAACGTCAGCAACGCGATTCATGGTTTTCTATCCTCCTGAAATAAAGCGTCTATAATAATAGCACAATTTTTATTTGATAAATATATTAATAAGACTATAAAACAGGATAAAGTTTCATTAATTTAGGGGCTGACGTAGATTAGCAGTTAT
>NZ_KV830192.1:0-1024 GCF_001836705.1 Neisseria sp. HMSC061B04 | reverse complement strand
TTGCCGATTTCTTCAATACCTGCTTTTACGGCTTCTTCGAAATCGACAAATAAACCTGCGTTATTTATTAGTTTTGTATGGCCTATATCCCCTGTTTCAGGGGACAGATACAAAAAGTCCCCTGTTGATACGGATTGAACAACATAGACTTTTTGCATAAATCAACCTTTCTTAATCGCTTGGAAACCGTGCACTTTCAGTTTTTGAGTTTTGCCGGTTGTCACAATTTCTACACTCAGATTTGCATCGATCGGAAATTGTGCTGTTTTAAATTGTTCAAAATTTGCGCTTGTGCCAAAGTCGTACTCCGTGGCTGAGCTTCCCAAAGCGTTGCCTTGAGTGCTGTCTAAAGGAGTTGCTACGATCAGACGGCAGTAGTCAAAGGCTTTGCCCTCAATTTGTCCGCTAAATTTTTTAACGCCAACGATTTGGCCTTGCATTGTGAAAATCATCTTTTTTTCCTTTTTTTAAGCCTCTTTTCGGGCAGAGACTAATAAGCCCATGACATCGGCAGTTTTGCATGTTCCGAATACATATGATTTAAATACGATTCTTCATTGACTTCATGTTTTTGTTTTTCAAGCTGTTTTTCCATATTTTGATAATATTCATACATAAAATATGGATCTGCTTTTTCTTTATTCTCTTGCAACTTTTCACTATGAATAAAGAGCATTTCGGACAGTTTGCAATCAAAATTATTTAGACTTAATGATTTTGGTAATTTTTGGTGGTCGGGTTCGATCAATTCAAAAAGTTCATCTTTTTTAAGATCAGGAAAAATCGCCTTCAATCCGTTGGCTGCTCTTCCAAATTGTTTCTTAACCCATTCGACATATCTGTCAGCGGAAATGACCTTATTTTTTTCAACCGCCTGAATACGGCTTGCGTGATTGGCAAATTTTTCGCAGATCGGATACGCTCCACCAAAATAAAGACCTGGGTTTTGCAAGACTTCGAAGGGAATCACAATATCTTTTGACTTAAACTCAATTTCAAAGCGTGTCCAAACACTGGACTTGTC
>NZ_KV830191.1:0-203378 GCF_001836705.1 Neisseria sp. HMSC061B04 | reverse complement strand
CCAATATCGTGCGATGCGGTGATGAACTTTGTGCGAAGACAGGTAAAAGCGTAGAAAATGGTTATCGGGTTATTCAGCATAGATAGCTGAGAAACTAAAGGCCGTCTGAAAAATCAGGATAACTGGTTTTCAGACGGCCTTTGTTCTTATAATAGCGGTTTATTGTTTTTACACACCCAGCAACGGAGTTTCCATGCAGTTTTCAGCATTCGGCGAAAAATTCACGCAACACAGCGGCATTTTGCAATTGATGGATGATTTGGGCGACGCGCTCAAAAGCGACAAGCCCGTCAATATGCTTGGCGGCGGCAATCCGGCGAAGATTGTGGAAGTCAATGCGGTGTTCGCCGATGTGTTTTCCAAACTGGCGGCGGAACATGCGGTTGAGAATATCGGCAATTATTCCAATCCGCAGGGCGATGCGGCGCTGATTGCGGCTTTGACTGAGTTTCTTAACCGCGAATACGGCTGGAACCTGACGGCGGACAATATCGCGCTGACCAATGGTTCGCAAAACGCGTTTTTCTATTTGTTCAACCTGTTCGGCGGCAAATTCAATCTTTCAGACGGCCAAACGGTTGAAAAAGCCATTTTGTTGCCGCTTGCGCCTGAATATATCGGTTATGCCGACGTGCATGTCGAAGGGCAGCATTTTATTTCGGTAAAGCCGAAAATCGAAAATGTCAAACACGAAGGCGAAGCGGGCTTTTTCAAATACCGCGTGGACTTTGACACGCTGGAAAGCCTGCCTGAATTGAAAGAGGGCAAAATCGGTGCGATTTGCTGTTCGCGCCCGACCAACCCGACCGGTAATGTGCTGACTGACGGCGAGATGGCGCGTTTGGACGCTTTGGCGCAGGAACACGGGATTCCGCTGATTATCGACAACGCTTATGGAATGCCGTTCCCGAATATTATTTACAGCGATGTGACGCTCAACTGGCACGAAAACATCATCCTCTGCTTCAGCCTTTCTAAAATCGGCCTGCCCGGCGTGCGTACCGGCATTATTGTCGCCGCGCCGGAAGTGGTCAAAGCCGTCAGCAGTTTGAATGCGATTGTGAACCTGTCGCCAACCCGTTTCGGTGCGGCGATTGCGGCGCCGCTGTTAAACGACGGCCGTCTGAAACAGTTGGCCGACCAAGTGATTCAGCCATTTTACCGTCAGCAGGCGCAAACGGCGGTTTCCCTGCTCAAGCGTGAATTGGGTGCGTATCCGTTGAAAATCCACAAGCCTGAAGGTGCGATTTTCTTATGGCTTTGGTTTGAAAACCTGCCCGTTTCGTCGCAAACCTTGTACGAAATGCTCAAAGCCGAAGGCACGCTGATTATTCCGGGCGAGCATTTCTTTGTCGGCATCGATACGCAAGATTATCCGCACGCGGGCGAGTGCATCCGCATGAGTATTGCGCAGGACGCGGAAACGCTGGAAAAAGGCATTGCTGCGATTGGTCGCGTGGTGCGCGGTTTGTACGATAAAAAATAAATTTTTTGAATAGACAAAGGCCGTCTGAAACGTGGGGAATCGGGTTTCAGACGGCCTTTTTTATTGGATTCAAACGTGGTGGATAACCAGTTTTTTGCCTTCGTAATCGAGGACGTTGACGTCCATATCGAATAGGGTTTTGATGTTTTCGGCGGTAAAAATATCGTTGGGTGCGCCCTGCATGGCGACTTGGCCGTTTTTCATGGCAACAACGTGGTCGGCGTAGGCGGCGGCCTGGTTGATGTCGTGCAGGACGACGACGGTGGTACGTTTGTACTCGTCGGTCAGCCGGCGCAGGATTTGCATGAGGGAGCGGGCATGATACATGTCGAGGTTGTTCAGTGGTTCGTCCAGCAAAACGTAGTCGGTACGCTGGCAGAACACCATGGCAATCATGGCGCGTTGGCGTTGACCGCCGGAAAGCTCGGTCAGGTAGCGGTCGGCAAAGCCTTGCAGGTGGAACTCGGCGAGTGCTTCTTCGACGATGGTTTTATCCGTTTCAGACGGCCTGCCTTGGTGGTAGGGATAGCGGCCGAACATGAGCAGGTCGCGCACGGTAATGCGGCTCATGATGCTGTTTTCTTGGGTGAGGATGGAGAGCGTGCGGGCGAGTTCGGCGGTGGGGGTGGTTTTGATGTCTTTGCCTGCGTAGCTGATGTCGCCGTGTACCAAGGGCTGTAGGCGCGCCATAAAGGAGAGGAGGGTGGACTTGCCTGCGCCGTTCGGGCCGATTAGCGCGGTAATGCCGCCTTCGGGGATGTCGAGGCTGACGTCGTTGAGGATGGGGTTGCTACCGATGGTGTGGCTGACGTTGCGGATGGTAATCATAGGCGGATTCGAGTATGGAAAACTTGGGGTTTCAGACGGCCTTTCAGCGTGAGACCGTCTGAATTTTATTTCTGTATGGTGTTTTTAGATTTCGCTGACGGTCACAAATTCGGGATTGTCGGCTTGATCGATCAGGAAGGCGCGGACACGTTCTTGCCAAAGCTCGCCGAATTGTTTGAGTTCGTCGTCACTTGCGCTGCCGCTGACGGCTTTGGGCATGATGTCGCGCATTTGTGGCGCGAAGGGTTGGAGCGCGGCGTTGAGGCTGACGGCAACGGTTTTGCCGGTATCGCGGCGGCGGAGCGCGAGTGTGCCGTTGATTTCGCCTGCACCAAAGGACAATAAATGGCGGCGGGCAAAGCGTCCGGCAGGGCCTACGCCGCCAAAGCCGGTTTCGGGTGCTGCGCCGGTAAGGAGTTGGACGACGGAAGCGGTAACGCCGGTTGTGCCTTCGTCACGCTCGCCCTGCATAAAGGCTTCGATGTTGCCGCGTTGCGGCAGCTCTTCGCCGTAAAGGGCTTTCAGGCCTTTGATGACCATCAGGTAGGCACCGGCGACAGTCGGGCAGGAGTGGCCGCACAGGCGTACGGCATCGGCGTAGTGGTAAGTGAGGATGCCGTTTTCGGCTGCACCGAGGAAGTCGGCCAATGCGTCTTGGACGGTGATGGTCGGGGCTTGGTTGAAGAATGATGGGAAATGTTCTTGTGTCATGAGGGTTGTCCTTTGCGGGTTTGCCCGGGCCGTCTGAAATATTCAGACGGCCTTGGGCATGAATGTTATTTTAAGAGTATTTGTTTGTCCTGTATAAATTTTTCGGCCAGTTTTGTCGCACCGTGGGTGTTGAGGTGGTTGGTGTCGAAATATATCGGCAGGCCGTCTATGGTTTTGTCTGCCGGAATCGGACCCATGATGTTGACCCAATGTACGGCAGGCCGCTGTTTGACAATGTTTTCTATGGTTTTGTCGGCTTCGGCGGAGCGGGCGATTTCGGCTTTTTTATGCTCGGAAACGTATTGCATGTCGAGGCCGAGGCGTTGTTTCAAGTAGTAATGACGCAGGGGCAGTTGCGCGTTCATCGGCGTGTCGGCAAAGACGTAAACCTGCTTGCCCTGTTGAATCAGGGTGTCGAGCATTTGGCCGAAATGCTCCGTAAAACCGGGCTTGTCGGTATGCAGGAACCAACGTTGCGAGATAAAGACCACCGGATAGTTTTCGACCTTTTGTGCGATAAAGCGGTTGTAAGGGTTGCAACGGTCGGCACGGCGGTCGCTTTGCGGCAACATAAAGCCGAAGGCAACGCCGCAGCTGTTGGACGAGATAACGTCGGCGGCAAAGCCTTCCTGTTTGCCCACCATATCGATAAAGGGCGTCAGGTGGGCGGCGTGGGAATCGCCCATCAGCAGGACTTTGCTGCTTTGGTTTTCCGCACCGACAGCGCAGTCGGTTTTGGTCAAGGTATCCGCGCAGATTTTACTTTCGTCAACCGTATATAGGTTTGCCTCGTATTCGGCCGGTTTGGCTGTCAGCAGGTAGCCGACGGCAGGAATCAGCAGGGCAAAATAGGCGGCGATTACCCCGATGAATTTCTTGGTGGTGAAATTCTTTATCCGTCGCGCTGGTGTTTCGACGAAGTAATAGGACCAAACGGACAAGCCCGACATCAGCACCACGGACAATACAATCGCGGACATCGGCAAAGCGTTGTCCATGTAAACATAGCGCATGACGGCCAAGACCACCCAATGCCACAAATACAGCGAATAGGAAATCAAACCGATAAATACAACAGGCTTGAGGCTCAACAGTTTGGCGGTATTGAAGCCGTTTTGCGTCTGCAGGGTTTTGCCCGAGTAAATCAAGCCGCCGACCGCCGTACAGCACAGCAATCGTTCGATATTGCCTTCACCGGGCAACACGCCGTAAGGAAGCAGCAGCATGGCGGCAATCACCGCCATCATCGCCCAGCCGACCACAGGCGTGCTGAAGCGGTCGTTGTTTTGCGAGGGCGGAATAAAGGCGAAAAGTGCGCCGATCAGCAGCTCGTATGCGCGCACATAAGGCAGGAAATAAGGGTCCATGCCGAAGGTGGGCAAAAAGACGGACAGCAGGCTCAATACAATCAGCAAAAGGATGAATTGGCGGATGCTGCGCCCTTTGCTGAAGCGGAAAAAGGCAATCAGCAAAACCGGGAAAACAAAGTAAAACTGCTCTTCCAGTGATAAAGACCAAATGTGTTGCAAAGGTTTTTCCGCCGCGTCGGCATCAAAATAACCGCCGCGCCGTGCAAAAAATAGGTTGGCCGAAAACAGCAACGCAAACACTGCCGATTTGACGTATTGGCGCAGGTCGAATGCCAAAAAGAAAAGGGCGGCCGCCGCGGTTGTACACACAAGCACAAAAGAGAAAACGGGCAAAATGCGTTTCGCGCGGCGTTTGTAGAATTCTAAAAACGAAAAACTACCGTTTTGCATTTCGCGGCTGATGATGGTGGTGATCAGATAGCCGGACAAAACGAAAAACATATCCACGCCGAGAAAGCCACCGGGCAGCCAAGCAGCGTCGATGTGGAAAATAATAACGGCCAAGACGGCCAAAGCCCGGATGCCGTCCAAGTCGGGACGGTATTTTAATGTCGTACTCATTTTTTGTAATTTTAGTAAATTTAGTGATGTTTACTATGAGTACATGTCAGAAATTTAGTTTCATTTCAATGGTTAAATATTTTTTAACACGGGCTTCAGACGGCCTGAAGCTGTTTGGGCACGTTTAATTTATTTCTTTTTCAACACCAAATATAAAAATACCAAGCCGCCTGCAAATTCGACGACCACGCTCAATACGGCCTGCATGCCGAGGAAGTGTTCGAAGATGGTTTGCCCACCGACCAGCAGGATGCCGCCGACACAAAAAGTCATCGGCAGGCGGACGGAATGTTTGACCGACGGGGAAAAATGGTTGGCCAGCGCGGCCACCAGCAGGCCGAAAAAGCTCACCGGGCCGACAACGGCGGTCGCGGTTGCAACCAATGCGGCGATCCAGAGCAGCAGCCATAAGGTATTGCGCGTGTAGTTGATGCCCAAATTAATGGCCTGATTGCGGCCGAGCAGGTAAACGTCGAGGCGGTGGCGTTCGCGCCAGATTACGGCAGCGCTGATGAGCAATACGACTGCGCCGATGCCCAACAATTCCGAGTGGACGGTATTGAAGGTGGCAAACATATTCGCCTGCGCGGCGGTAAATTCTTCGGGGTCAATCATGCGCGAAAGCAGAGACGACAGGCTGCGGAACAAAATCCCGAAAATCACGCCGATTAAAATCATGCGCGACAAATCGCGTCCGCCCTGTTTGATGAGCGTGTAAAACAGCAGCAGCGAGCCGCCCATCATGATGACCAGCTCAAAGCCGAATTTGCCCGTCAACGGCAGGGAAGCATAGCCCACGCCGCCGAGCGTAAACACCAGCAAGGTCTGCAAAAACACATACAGCGAATCGAAACCCAAAATCGAAGGGGTCAGAATCGGGTTGTTGGTCAGCGTTTGGAAAAGTTGCGTGGACACGCCGACCGCATAGGCGACCATCAGCAGCGCGGCAAGTTTGGTCAGGCGCAGGTTTAAAACAAAGTCCCAATCGCCTTTGACGTTGAGCGTCATAAACAGGGCGCAGGAAACCAGCAGTAGCGCAAAAGCCACCCACAACGGACGACTGCTTCCTGCCATAAAATCGATATTTTTTTCAGACGGCATGAGCAGGTTTCCTTAATAAAAGCCACAAAAACAACACAGTACCCATGACTCCGAAAACAGTCGATACAGGGATTTCAAACGGAAACACAATCACGCGTCCGACAATGTCGCACAGCAACACCAAAGACGCGCCCAGCAAGGCCACCGCCGGCAGGCTTTGGCGCAGCTTGTCGCCCATCAGGCGGCTGATGATGTTCGGCACGACCAGGCCGATAAACGGAATATTGCCGACCGTTACGACCACCAAAGACGTAATCAGCGCCACAATAATCAGCCCCGACCACAGAATCGCCGTCCGGTTCAGCCCCAAGTTCACGCTCACCGTTTCGCCCAAACCCAAAATCGTCAGCTGGTCGGCAATCAAATAGGCAAACAAAGCCAAAACCCCCGTTGCCCACAACAGCTCATACCGCCCGAGCAACACGCCGGAAAAATCGCCCTGCTGCCACACGCCCAGCATTTGCAGCATTTCGTTTTGATACGCGATAAAGGTGGCCACCGCCTCAATCACGCCGCCGAAAATAATCCCGACCAAAGGCACCATCAGCTGCGCGGTCGGCGGCAGGCGGCGGATCAGCAGCATAAAGACCAACATCCCGATCAGTGCGGCAACGGCGGCAACCGACATTTTTGCCAGCAGCGGCGCGGCCGGCAACAGCAAGGCCATCAACAGCAAACCCAAAGCCGCACTTTGGCTTGCGCCCACCATCGACGGCTCGACAAAACGGTTGCGCATCAAAATCTGCATAATCATGCCGGCCACGGCCATCGACGCACCCGTCAGCACAATGGCAAACGTGCGCGGCAGGCGGCTGATGAACATAACCTGTTGGCTGTCGGAGAGCGAAAACAGGGCGGACCAGTCGAATTGGGCGACCCCGACCGACAGGCTGACGGCAAACAATATCAGAAGCGCGATGCCGTTGATAAGGTTCAAATAAAAGGGCTTGTGAAACATAAACGATAAGGTCGTAAAAGAAACAAAGGCATTATTTTATAGTTGTATCGTTTTCAAAGATAACGAAGCAAACGGGCAAGAATGCCCGTTTCAGACGGCCTGATGACCAAAATACAGCTTGGGCATAGGCCGTCCGGATGCCGTGAAACGGAAGGGTGGGCATTGCCGCCCGCCGAAACAACTATTTCGCCGCGTTGAATGCGTCGGCAACCTGTTTGGAAGCGTTCAGCAATTCTTGCGCGCCGCCGGCCGCCAAATAGGTTTCAGGAACAAGGTAAACCACCTGTCCTTTTTTCCAGGCGGTCGTTTCGGCGACCAGCGGATTGTTCAATACATCTTTTGCCGCCTGGCCTTCTTCGCCGATGGCCGCACCGCGGTCAAGGACGAACAACCAATCAGGATTTTTCTCTTTCAAGTATTCAAAGCTGATAGGCTGGCCGTGGCTGCCTTCTTTAATCGATTCATCGACAGCGGGAACGCCGATGTCTTTATGCAGCCAACCGCCCAAACGTGAAGAAGGGCCGAAAGCCGACATCTTGCCGCCGTTGACCAATACCACCAAACCCTTACCTTTGCCTTGTGCCGCAGTTTTCGCCGCTTCAAACGAAGCATCGATTTCCGCTTTCAGCTTGTCCGCTTCGGCCTGTTTGCCGAAGATTTGCGCCAACGCGTCGATGCGCTCTTTGGAACTTTCTTTCAGATTGGCAGTTTCAGCGGTCATTTCGATGGTCGGCGCAATCTCGTTCAACTTGTCAAACGCTTTGGCTGCACGGCTGCCGATGATGATGAGCTGCGGCTTGTAGGCATTGAGTGCTTCGTAATCCGGCTCAAACAGCGTACCGGCGGGTTTGGTCGTTTTGAAATATTCGTCCAAATAAGGCAGCCGGTTTTTATCGACGGACAAACCGGTTTTCACGCCCAATTTGCTTAAAGTGTCGAGCATACCCAAATCGTAAACGGCGATGCGTTCAGGATTTTGCGGCACTTTCGCGTCGCCGCGCGTGGTTTTCACCGTCAGGCTTGCGCCTTCGGTTTGGGCGGCAGAAGCGGAAGCAGTTTGTGCCTGATTGGAAGCAGAATCTTTCGGTGAACACGCACCCAAAGCGAGGGTGCAGCATACGGCTAAAGCGGTCAAACGTAACATAGAGTTTCTCCGTGGTCGGAAATAAAGTAAATAGAAATGATAACTTGTATCGGATTATAAAGCTAGACGCCGTCTGAAAACTTTTGTTTTCAGACGGCTTTTTCAAGCTGATTGCTTAGAAGCGGTAGTTAACGCTCAAGCGGATATCGCGGCCAGGTTCAGGCAGGGAGTTAGCACCTGCGCGCTGGCTGTGCGGCTTGTAGTTTTTATTCAAGACATTGTTGACGGCGAAGTTGACGTTCAAGTCGTCTTTGCCTGTCGGTTTCCAGTTGGCGAAGATATCATTGACGCCGTAGCCTGCGCGGACGACATTCAGAGCCACATCAGAGCCGCGCGAGGTTGGGGCGTAGCCTGCATTTTGGACATAACGTCCGCGCCAGCCGATTTCCAGATTCGGATTGTCGAATTGGTACGACAGACCGGTTGTCCATGTGCGTCCCATCGGGATAGCGGTCGTTACTTTGTCGGCGGTATCGCCGTTCAGCTTCGGTTTGCTGTAGGCTACGCCTGCACGTGCGGTCAGACCTTTCCAGCGGTAGGCTGCGTTCAGTTCGTAACCTGTGTTTTTCAGCTTGCCGCCGTTATACCAAACATAGTATTGACCCTCTTGGCGGATGGCTTGTACATCTTTGATTTGTTGATGGAAATAGCTGCCGGACAATGTAAGGGCAGAATTCCAGTGGTAGTTGAAGCCGATTTCTGCATTTCGAGAGCGTTCCGCTTTCAAGTCAGGCGATGCTTTAATCGATCTGCTGCTCATTAAAGCTGCTTCGTACAGGCGGGGGCTGCGGGTTGCATAGTTCAGGCTGGTGTTGATGGAAAAATCAGGGGTAATGTCATAAACCAACCCGATGCTTGGATTGAGGTTGCCGTCTGAATTTTCTGTATTACTGCTGGTTTTCATTTTCCAACGGTCATAGCGCAAACCTGTGGTCAGCGTAACCGGAGAGAAATCCCAAATGCCTTCTACATATACGCCGGCATCGCTTTTCTTCTCGCTGTTTTCTCCGTTTGAGCTGCTTTTTTGAGTGCGCCAGTTTACTCCGTATTTCAGGGTATGGCGGTCAAATAGACGGCTGTCGAGATTCAGATTGGCTCCGTATGTCCGTACTTCGCCGTCCAATTCATAATTTGGATTGGGGACTTCATCACGTTTGGTGTTCAAACGGTAAACATTGGCTTTGATTTTGTCGATAAAGCCCAAGTTTCCGCCTTTGAATTCCAAGTTGGTGGTGTCTTGGGTCAGCGTGCGGTAGCGCGGCGAGTTGGTGGCGACGTTCGGAATACGGTTGCCGTTGGCATCCAAAACGTATTGACCCGTACGGCGGTCAGTTTGGAAGACTTGCGAGAAATCGAACTCTTCGCGCAGGGCGCGTTCCCCATATTGTTTCTCTTGGCGGTGGCTTAATTCAATACGGTTGTCTTCGTTGAAACGATAGCCGATTTTGCCCAACAAGCCGCGTGAACCCAATCCACTGTTTAAAACCTTATCGCTTCCGAGCAAATTACGGTAGCCTTTGCCTGCCGTGTATTCTTTGTCGCGTACGAAATTGCCTGAAACCAAAGCGTCAAAACCGCCTGCCTGACCATAAACGCTTGCGCCGCGTGAATAGCCTTTATTGCTGCTGATACCGACATTGACTTTGAAACCGACGTTTTGACCTTCTCTCAGCAAATCTTTGGCTTCAACCGTTTCGGCAACAATCGCACCGCTGGTTGCACCGATGCCTGCGGAGGCCGAACCCGTACCTTTTTGTACGGCAACGACTTTTACCAATGCGGGGTCAAGCATAAAGCGGCCGTTGTGGTGGAAAATCTGGCTGTCGGTGTAGGTATCGTCAACTTTATAATCTATTTGGTCTTGACCCATGCCGCGGATGGTTACCCACTGCGACTGACCGTTGCCGCCGCCGAAACTGATAGAGGGTTCGTTGAACAATACGTCTTTTAAATCAGTGGAAGTCGTTTCTTCCATACGTTTCGTCGTTACACGGTGTGTGGCGCTTGTAGCCTGACCTTTGACGGTAACGGTATCAAGTACAACATTGTCTTTGGCTTCATTTTCTGCGTGTGCAAAACCGGCTGCCAGTGTCAGTGACAGCAGGCTCAGTCGGAACAGGGGCGTATTCATTGAGAAATGTCCTTAATAAAATGACAGTAATAAAAAATAAAAGCAAATAAAGAGAAATTATCTTTAAAATATGCAATTAAGAATAATCATCATTTATAATAGTGCGTTAAAAAGAAATAGTTGTAAAGAGTTGTATTGAATTTGTAAAGAAAGTGGCTTGTTTTTAAACGAACTTTGCAGTTGGTATATCAGGTCGTCTGAAAAATATATGATCGGGCATTTTTGCGTATGAAAATATTTGGAAAGACTGCATAGAAATTTTTACTTTTTCCCTTGAATTTGTCGCAAACAACCCAAATCTACCCGCCATTAAGGCAGGCTTTCCATAAGCGTGCCGCTATTTCCAAGTAAACCGTGTCTGTCATGTCCGACAGACAATTGTTTTCAATCTATTTATTTATCGGAGCATTAAGACATGACCATCCGCCCTTTACACGACCGCGTAGTCGTCAAACGCTTAGAAGCTGAAGAAAAAACCGCCTCCGGCATCGTTTTGCCGGGTGCGGCTGCTGAAAAACCCGACATGGGCGAAGTAATCGCCGTGGGTGCGGGCAAAATCGGTAAAGACGGCGAGCGCCGTCCGCTGGATGTCAAAGTCGGCGACAAAGTGATCTTTGGCAAATACAGCGGCCAAACTGTAAAAGCCGACGGCGAAGAGCTGTTGGTAATGCGTGAAGAAGACATCTTCGGTATCGTTGAATAATTGTTGAATTAAGTTTCAGAACCAAAGGCCGTCTGAATCAAACATGAAGTTTTCAGACGGCCTCGAACAGATTTTTAATATTGATTTGGAGAATTTAAATGGCAGCAAAAGACGTACAATTCGGCAATGAAGTTCGCCAAAAAATGGTAAACGGCGTCAATGTATTGGCAAACGCCGTACGCGTAACTTTGGGCCCTAAAGGCCGTAACGTGGTACTTGACCGCGCTTTCGGCGGCCCGCACATCACTAAAGACGGTGTGTCTGTTGCAAAAGAAATCGAATTGAAAGACAAATTCGAAAACATGGGCGCGCAAATGGTGAAAGAAGTTGCGTCTAAAACCAACGACGTAGCCGGTGACGGTACTACTACTGCAACCGTATTGGCGCAATCCATCGTTGCCGAAGGCATGAAATACGTTACCGCCGGCATGAACCCGACCGATCTGAAACGCGGTATCGACAAAGCCGTTTCCGCTTTGGTTGACGAGCTGAAAAACATTGCCAAACCTTGCGACACTTCTAAAGAAATCGCCCAAGTCGGCTCTATTTCCGCCAACTCTGACGAACAAGTCGGTGCGATTATCGCCGAAGCGATGGAAAAAGTCGGCAAAGAAGGCGTGATTACCGTTGAAGACGGCAAATCTTTGGAAAACGAGCTGGACGTGGTTGAAGGTATGCAGTTCGATCGCGGCTACCTGTCTCCTTACTTCATCAACGACGCTGAAAAACAAATCGCAGCTTTGGACAATCCGTTTGTATTGTTGTTCGACAAAAAAATCAGCAACATCCGCGACTTGTTGCCTGTTTTGGAACAAGTGGCCAAAGCCAGCCGTCCTCTCTTGATTATCGCTGAAGACGTAGAAGGCGAAGCCTTGGCGACTTTGGTGGTGAACAACATCCGCGGTATTCTGAAAACCGTTGCCGTTAAAGCTCCTGGCTTCGGCGACCGCCGCAAAGCCATGTTGCAAGACATCGCCATCCTGACCGGCGGCGTAGTGATTTCCGAAGAAGTCGGCCTGTCTTTGGAAAAAGCGACTTTGGACGACTTGGGTCAAGCCAAACGCATTGAAATCGGTAAAGAAAACACCACCATTATCGACGGCTTCGGCGACGCAGCCCAAATCGAAGCGCGTGTTGCCGAAATCCGCCAACAAATCGAAACCGCAACCAGCGAATACGACAAAGAAAAACTGCAAGAGCGTGTGGCTAAATTGGCCGGCGGTGTGGCAGTGATCAAAGTCGGTGCCGCTACCGAAGTCGAAATGAAAGAGAAAAAAGACCGCGTGGAAGACGCGCTGCACGCTACCCGCGCAGCCGTTGAAGAAGGCGTGGTTGCAGGCGGCGGCGTAGCCCTGTTGCGTGCCCGTGCCGCTTTGGAAAACCTGCATACCGGCAATGCCGACCAAGACGCAGGCGTACAAATCGTATTGCGTGCCGTTGAATCTCCGCTGCGCCAAATCGTTGCCAACGCAGGCGGCGAACCTAGCGTGGTTGTGAACAAAGTGTTGGAAGGCAAAGGCAACTACGGTTACAACGCAGGCTCCGGCGAATACGGCGACATGATCGAAATGGGCGTACTCGACCCTGCTAAAGTAACCCGTTCTGCGCTGCAACACGCCGCATCTATTGCCGGCCTGATGCTGACCACAGACTGCATGATCGCTGAAATCCCTGAAGAAAAACCTGCTATGCCTGATATGGGCGGCATGGGTGGTATGGGCGGCATGATGTAAGGCCGTCTGAAACCTTCAGACAAAAAGCAAAACCGCACGGCAATCAGCCATGCGGTTTTTTATTTGCCGGTAGAGGCGTGAGATGGTGCAGAGGGCATGCCATGATTTACAGAGAAATAAGGGTAGCCAGTTCCATTGAATCAGAAGCAATCAAATAAACTTCATCATCAAAAAAGGCCGTCTGAAACTTTATTTTGCGTTTCAGACGGCCTGATTAATGATCTAAACCGTTACTTTTTGCTTGAACGGCTGTATCGGACAGCTTGAGACAAGATTTCTTCAATTTCTATCCACATAATGCCTCCTTACAGTAAACCAGGTTGACCTAAAGCCGGGTCGGTCGCGCGGGCGGCTTGTGCGTCTTCGACAGTCAGTCCAAGGGATTTGGCTACGCCTTCGCCGTATGCCGGGTCGCAACGGTAGCAGTTGCGGATGTGGCGGTATTTGATGAAGTCGGGCGCGTCGCCCATGGCTGCGGCGGTATTGCCGAACAAAGCCTGTTTCTGCGCGTCGCTCATCAGGTTAAACAAGGCGCGCGGTTGGCTGAAGTAGTCATCATCGTCTTGGCGGTAGTCCCAGTGCGCCGCGTCGCCGTTGATTTTCAGAGGCGGTTCGGCGAAGTCGGGCTGTTGCTGCCATTGTCCGAAGCTGTTGGGTTCGTAGTGCGGCAGGCTGCCGTAGTTGCCGTCGGCGCGGCCTTGTCCGTCGCGCTGGTTGCTGTGGACGGGGCAACGCGGGCGGTTGACGGGAATTTGGCGGAAGTTTACGCCCAAACGGTAGCGCTGCGCGTCGGCGTAATTGAACAAACGGGCTTGCAGCATTTTGTCGGGGCTGGCGCCGATACCGGGAACCAGGTTGCTCGGTGCGAAGGCGGATTGTTCCACATCGGCAAAGAAGTTTTCGGGATTACGGTTTAACTCGAATTCGCCCACTTCAATCAGCGGATAGTCTTTTTTCGGCCAAATTTTGGTCAAATCGAAAGGATGATAAGGCACTTTTTCCGCATCGGTTTCAGGCATGACTTGGATATACATCGTCCATTTCGGAAACTCGCCGCGCTCGATGGCTTCGTACAGGTCGCGCTGGTGGCTTTCGCGGTCGTCGGCGATGATTTTGGCGGCTTCTTCGTTGGTCAGGTTTTTAATGCCTTGTTGGGTGCGGAAATGGAATTTCACCCAAAAACGTTCGCCCGCTTCGTTCCAGAAGCTGTATGTATGCGAACCGAAGCCGTGCATATGGCGGTAGCTGGCAGGGATACCGCGGTCGCTCATGACAATGGTGACTTGGTGAAGGGCTTCGGGCAGTAGCGTCCAGAAATCCCAGTTGTTTGTGGCGGAGCGCATATTGGTGCGCGGATCGCGTTTGACCGCCTTGTTCAGGTCGGGGAATTTACGTGGGTCGCGCAGGAAGAACACAGGCGTGTTGTTGCCGACCATATCCCAGTTGCCTTCTTCGGTATAGAACTTCAGCGCAAAGCCGCGGATATCGCGTTCCGCATCGGCTGCGCCGCGCTCGCCTGCCACGGTGGTGAAACGGGCGAACATCTCGGTTTGCTTGCCGACTTCGCTGAAGATTTTGGCGCGGGTGTATTTTGTAATGTCGTGTGTCACGGTAAACGTACCGAACGCGCCCGAACCTTTGGCGTGCATACGGCGTTCGGGGATGACTTCGCGCACGAAGTCGGCGAGTTTTTCATTCAGCCACAAATCCTGCGCCAGCAGAGGGCCGCGCGGACCGGCGGTCAGGCTGTTTTGATTGTCGGCAACAGGCGCGCCGTTGTTCATGGTTAGATGGGTGACTGGGCATTTGGAGATAGACATAGTGATTTCCTTTGTGAAGTTGTTATAGGTTGATGAAATGGTTTCCAGGATGGAATGCTTCTATACAAAATATAATAAATTTCCAATATCGATATTTAAATATAGTTTGTTTTAGGCTATGAATCAAACTATATAGAAAGATTTTCACTATTGGAACTATGAAACCGATTTAGAATAAATATTATTAATTAATAATCTAATATTGTTTGTTTTTATAAATGATGGTGTTATAAAAAAGGCCGTCTGAAACTTTATTTTGCGTTTCAGACGGCCTGATTTTTAGTCAAAACAAGGGATTATTTAGCCTGTTTGGCTTTGCGTTCTTCCAGCCAGTGTTCCAAGTAGTGGATGCTGACACCACCTTTTTGGAAACCCGGATCGCTGAACAAGTCGCGGTGCAGCGGCGTATTGGTTTTGATGCCGGTAATCGCCAGCTCATCGAGGGCAACGCGCATTTTGGCCATGGCTTGGTCGCGGTCTTTACCGACGACACAGACTTTGCCGATCAGGCTGTCGTAGTAAGGAGGGATGCGGTAGCCTTGATAAATATGGCTGTCAATGCGGACGCCGAAGCCGCCGGGCAGGTGGCAGCTTTCAATCAGGCCCGGGCTTGGAATGAAGTTGTACGGGTCTTCGGCGTTGATACGGCACTCAAACGCATGACCTTCAACTTGGATGTCTTCCTGTTTGTATTGCAAAGGCAGGCCGGATGCGATGCGCAATTGCTCTTGGACGATGTCCACGCCGGTGATGAGCTCGGTAACCGGATGCTCAACCTGAACGCGTGTGTTCATCTCGATAAAGAAGAATTCGCCGTCTTCGTACAGGAATTCAAACGTACCTGCGCCGCGATAACCGATGCGTTTGCAAGCGTCGGCACAGGCTTTACCGATTTTGGCGCGTTCTTCTTCAGTGATGAACGGAGCAGGTGCTTCCTCGATGACTTTTTGGTGGCGGCGCTGCATGGAGCAGTCGCGCTCGGCGAGGTAGATGGCGTTGCCGTGTTCGTCGGCAATCACTTGGATTTCGACGTGGCGCGGACGCTGCAGATAGCGTTCCATGTAAACCATCGGGTTGCCGAATGCCGCCCCTGCTTCGGCTTTGGTCATTTCGACAGACTGGAGGAGGTCTTCTTTTTTCTCGACGACGCGCATACCGCGACCGCCGCCGCCGCCGGAGGCTTTGATAATGACGGGATAACCGACTTTATCGGCGATTTTGAGGATTTCTTCGCCGTCGTCTGGCAATGCGCCGTCAGAACCGGGAACGCAAGGCACGCCGGCTTCGATCATGGCGTGTTTGGCGGATACTTTGTCGCCCATCAGACGGATGGTGTCGGCTTTCGGGCCGATGAAGACAAAGCCGGATTGTTCGACTTGCTCGGCAAAATTGGCGTTTTCGGCGAGGAAGCCGTAGCCGGGGTGGATACCGTCGGCTTCGGTTACTTCGGCGGCTGCGATGAGGGCCGGGATGTTGAGGTAGCTTTGTGCGGATGCGGCAGGGCCGATGCACACGGATTCGTCGGCGAGTTTGACGTGCAGGCTGTCTTTGTCGGCTTCGGAATGGACGGCGACGGTGGCGATGCCCATTTCACGGCAGGCACGCAGGACGCGCAGGGCGATTTCGCCCCGGTTGGCGATCAATACTTTTTTCAGCATGATAATCTTTCCGGATGGTTCAGACGGCCTCAGCGGCCGCCTAATGCGTTGCGGATTTTTTGGTCGGTTTTGTATTGGCTCAAGGCGTAGACCGACCACATGGCTGCCGGTATCCAGCCAACCAGTGTACATTGCAGAATCAGACAGATGATGCCTGCAAACGGACGGCCAATGGTGAAAAACTGCAGCCATGGCAAGAAAATAGCCAAAATCAGACGCATGGTTTGTCCTTGATGAACAGAAAAAGGAATTTCAGACGGCCTTAAAGATAAAGGCCGTCTGAAAAAACGGATTATTCAATGATGAAGAGCGGCTCGCCGTATTCGACCGGAGTACCGTTTTCAACCAGAATTTCTTTAACGACACCGGATTTCTCGGCTTCGATTTCGTTCATCAGCTTCATGGCTTCGATGATGCACAAAGTATCGCCAGCTTTGACTTGTTGGCCGACTTCGACGAAAGCGGCGGCGTTCGGGCCGGGGGCGCGGTAGAACGTACCGACCATAGGCGATTTTTGCGCGTTGGACAAATCGCGAGCGGCAGGGGCGGCGGCCGGAGCGGCTGCAGCCGGAGCAGCGGCAGGTGCGGCAACCGGAGCTGCGGCAGGTGCCGGAGCAGCATAAACGGGAGCTGCGGCGGCAGTGGTGCGCGTAATGCGGACTTTTTCTTCGCCTTCGGTAACTTCAATTTCTGCAATGCCTGATTCTTCGACCAAATCAATCAGTTTTTTTAATTTACGCAAATCCATTGCTTTTCCTTTTTTGCGCGGCATATAAAGTGCATATTAGGTATGCGCCGCAGTGGTTTTAGATGATTTCCTGATACGTCGGAAGGCAGGTTTGCCATCCGGCGTTTAAATAATGTCGGAACAGGGCGGAGCCTGAAAAATGAATCCGGTTATTTTCCCGAACTTGTAGGTAAATGTCCAGTAAAAGATAGAAAAAAGGCGTTTTTCGGCGAAAAAAGAAAGGAACGCTGATTTTCGTTAAAAAGTGATTTTCCCAAGAGCGTTTATTCTAATTTATTGGTTTTTCGAAAAAACATGCCGTCTGAAAACCCACTTTGCGCGTATAATGGCGCCTGTTTTTTTAAATTATGCACGACAATGGATATTTCCGATTTTGATTTTGAATTGCCCGAAAAACTGATTGCCCAGCATCCGCCGGAAGTGCGCGGCAGCAGCAGGCTTCTGGTTGCCTTGCCTACATTGCCGATTGAAGACCAACATTTCGGAGATTTACCCGATTATGTCGCACCGGGCGATGTGCTGGTGTTTAACAATACCAAAGTGATGAAGGCGCGCCTGTTCGGCCAAAAAGCCAGCGGCGGCAAAATCGAAGCCCTGATTGAACGGGTATTGGACGCGCATACCGCATTGGCGCATATCCGTTCGTCCAAATCGCCGAAACCGGGTACAGAATTGATTTTTGAAGGCGATATCCGTGCCGTCATGATGGAGCGTGCGGAAGAATTGTTTTGCCTGAAATTTGAAGGCGAGCAAACCGTTTACGAACTTTTAGAGCAAAACGGCCATTTGCCCTTGCCGCCTTATATCGAACGCGCGGCCGATGATGAAGACGACAGCCGCTATCAGACCGTGTACGCCAAGTATCAAGGCGCAGTGGCCGCGCCGACGGCAGGCTTGCACTTTACCGATGAATTGTTGGGCCGTCTGAAAGCCAAAGGCGTAGAAACCGCAGAAGTAACCCTGCACGTCGGTGCCGGAACATTCCAACCCGTGCGCGTCGATAAAATTGAAGAACACAAAATGCACAGCGAGTGGTTTGACGTACCGACCGAGACCGTTGCCGCCGTTGAAGCCGCCAAAGCGCGCAGCAATAAAGTGTGGGCAGTGGGCACAACCTCCATGCGCGCCTTGGAATCCGCCGCACGCGAAACAGGCCGTCTGAAAGCCGGGCGCGGCGATACCGATATTTTCATTACGCCGGGCTACCGCTTCAATGTTGCCGACCGATTGATTACCAACTTCCACCTGCCCAAATCAACCTTGCTGATGCTCGTCAGCGCGTTTTCGGGCATGGAGTATATCCGCAGCGTTTACCGCCATGCCGTGGAACAGGAATACCGCTTTTTCAGCTATGGCGATGCGATGATTTTGGGGAAAACGGAATAAATCGGAAACGGATTGGAGCGTTTCAAACGGGGTATTTGGATTATCTCGAATCCGAATCAGTTGGAACGCTCTACTAGAATACGCGAAGTTGTTGGAATTTGAGTTGTAAGAAATAAAGTACAAAAACAAAAAGGCCGTCTGAAAATCGTTTTTCAGACGGCCTTTTATCTTTCCATGCTTAGGCGTCGATGTTTTGTGCCAGCAGGGCGTTGTTTTCGATGAAGGCGCGGCGCGGTTCGACTTCGTCGCCCATCAGGGTGACAAACACTTCGTCGGCGGCGATGGCGTCTTCGATGCGGACTTTCAGGAGGCGGCGGACGGTAGGATCCATCGTGGTTTCCCAAAGTTGTTCCGGATTCATTTCGCCCAAGCCTTTGTATCGTTGGATGGACATGCCTTTTTGGGCAACGCTCATCAAGATGTCCAAAGCGGCTTCAAAGCTGTCGATGTCGTATTCGTTGTCGCCTTTGTAGAGCTTCGCCCCTTTGCCGACCATGCCTTTGAGTGCGGCGGCGGTTTGGGTAAGGGTTTGATAGGCTTTGCTGTTGAGGAACTTAGGCTCGAGGTAGCTCACCATCACATTGCCGTGCAGCTTGCGTGTGATTTTGATGAACTGGTGTCCTTCGTGGCCTTCGATGCGTTCGAGTGCGACTTCTTTTTCGTCCAAGAGGCTGCTCAATTCGGCAACGGCGCGGTCTGCGCTTTCTGCCGTGCTGAGATCGACCGGCGAAGCGTGCAGCATGGCATGCAGGACGAGTTCGTCAATGATGCGGCTTTCTTGCTCGATGACGGTTTTGGCCAACAGGAATTGTTTGGCGGTATTGGCAAGCTCTTCGCCTTCGATGGTGCGGCCGTCTGAAACGATTTTGGCTTTTTCCAAGGCCAAACCGAGCAGCCATTGGTCTTTTTCCAATTCGTCTTTGAGATAGCGCTCTTGTTTGCCGTATTTGGCTTTGTACAAAGGCGGCTGGGCAATGTAGATGTATCCGCGTTCGACCAGCTCGGGCATTTGGCGGTAGAAGAAGGTCAGGAGCAGGGTGCGGATGTGCGCGCCGTCCACGTCGGCATCGGTCATGATGATGATGCGGTGGTAGCGCAGTTTCTCGGCATTGAATTCTTCTTTGCCGATGCCTGCGCCTAGAGCGGTAATCAGCGTGGCGACTTCTTGGCTGGCCAGCATTTTTTCAAAACGTGCTTTTTCGACGTTCAAAATCTTACCTTTGAGCGGCAAAATCGCTTGGAATTTGCGGTCGCGGCCTTGCATGGCGGAACCGCCTGCGGAGTCGCCCTCGACGAGGTAGAGTTCGGACAGGGCAGGGTCTTTTTCTTGGCAGTCGGCCAGTTTGCCCGGCAGGCCCAAACCGTCCATCACGCCTTTGCGGCGGGTGATTTCGCGAGCTTTTCGTGCGGCTTCGCGCGCGCGGGCGGCATCGACGATTTTGCTGGTGATGATTTTGGCTTCGGTCGGGTTTTCTTCAAGGAAGTCGGTCAGGGCTTGGTTGATGACTTCGTTGACGACGGGGCCGATTTCGCTGGAAACCAGTTTGTCTTTGGTTTGCGATGAGAACTTCGGATCGGGCAGTTTGACGGACAACACGCAGGTCAAACCTTCGCGCATATCGTCGCCGGCGGTTTCCACTTTGGCTTTTTTGGCCACTTCGTTGGCTTCGATATAGTTGTTGATGGTACGGGTCATCACTTGGCGCAGTGCGGTCAGGTGCGTACCGCCGTCGCGTTGCGGAATGTTGTTGGTGAAACATTGCACGCTTTCTTGGTAGCTGTCGTTCCACTGCATCGCGCATTCGACGCTCATGCCGTCTTTTTCGCCGAACGCGTAGAAGATTTTTTCGTGCAACGGTGTTTTTTTGCGGTTCATGTATTGCACGAAGCCGGCCACGCCGCCGGAGAGGGCGAAGCTTTCGTGTTTGCCGTCGCGTTCGTCGGTCAGCTCGATGTCCACGCCGTTATTCAGGAAGGAAAGTTCGCGGATGCGTTTGGCGAGGATGTCGAAGCTGTATTCGACATTGCCGAAGGTTTCCGCGCTGGCAAGGAAGCGCACGGTCGTGCCTTTTTTGTCGGAATCGCCGACAACCTTCAACGGCTCTTCGGTTTCGCCGCGTACGAAGCGGACGAAGTGTTCTTTGCCGTCGCGGTAGATGGTCAGCGTTACCCAGTCGGACAGTGCGTTGACGACGGATACGCCTACGCCGTGCAGACCGCCGGAGATTTTGTAGCTGTTGTTGTCGAATTTGCCGCCTGCGTGCAAGACGGTCATGATGACTTCGGCGGCGGAGCGGCCTTCTTTCGGGTGGATGCCGGTCGGCATACCGCGGCCGTTGTCGGCCACGCTGACGGAATTGTCGGCATGGATGGTTACGGTGATTTTGTCGCAATGTCCGGCGAGCGCTTCGTCAATGGCGTTGTCGAGCACCTCGAACACCATGTGGTGCAGGCCGCTGCCGTCCTGCGTGTCGCCGATATACATACCGGGGCGTTTGCGTACCGCTTCCAAGCCTTCCAGCACTTGTATGCTGTCGGCGCCGTATTCTTCGTGTTTTTGGTCAGTCATGGTCTTTTCTTGCTGAATTTCAAGGAAATTTTCCGTGCGCGCAATGAAATGTCAAACGGGCGCGGCGGATGTGTTCCGAAAGGTCAAAATAATAGGCAATTATACCTGATTTTGCTGGAATATTCAGCGTTTTAAGTGCAAAAAGGCCGTCTGAAAGCTTAAATTTCAGACGGCCTTTGTATCGGAAAACAGCTTTAGCGTTTGACGCCGCTCAATCGCGCCCAGCCTTCTTCGATTTCGGCAGGCTCGATGTCGAACCATTGGCTGTAAATGCCGCTGAGTTCTTCGACTTGTTCGTCCAAAAGGCCGGACAAAACAATGCGGCCGCCTTGTTTGGTACGCGCGGCAAGCATTTCGCCGAGCATACGCAGCGGGTTGGCCAGAATGTTGGCGACAACGACATCAAATTGGCCTTGCGGCAGGCCGTCCGGCAGGTAGAACTGCGCGTCGACGTTGTTTTGCGCGGCATTGTCTTTACTGGCTCGGATGGCTTGTTCGTCAATGTCTACGCCGATGGCGGAGCCTGCGCCGAGTTTGAGGGCGGCAATGGCCAAAATGCCGGAGCCGCAGCCGTAGTCCAATACGCTTTCTCCGCCTTTGAGCTGCGTGTCGAGCCATTTGAGGCAGAGGCGGGTGGTCGGATGGCTGCCGGTGCCGAAGGCAAGGCCCGGGTCGAGTTGCAGGTTGACGGCGTTGCCATTGGGCGCTTCGTGCCAAGACGGGGTAATCCACAGGCGGTCGGAAATTTGAATCGGGTCAAATTGCGCTTGGGTCAGGCGTACCCAGTCTTGATCTTCAAGGATTTCGCCGGTGTATTTCAAATCGTTCAAACCGCATTCTTGCGCGGCGGCTTCGATAATGGAAGCGGCATCGTCGCTTTCGCCGAAAAGGGCGATGACTTTGCTTTGTTGCCAGATTTGCTCGGTCGGCATGCCCGGCTCGCCGAAAATGGCCTGCTCGTTTTCTGTACCGGCGTAGGCATCTTCAATGGCGGCGGACAATGCGCCGTGTTCCATCAGCGCGTCGGCAAGGCTTTCGGCGACGGCATCGTTGACGTTGATGGTGATTTGTTGATAGGACATGGTGGGGCTTTCTTTTTAATAAGGCCGTCTGAAAATCGACGTTGTGCTTTCAGACGGCCTTGTAAGGTATGAAACCTGATGATGCGGGTTTATCGGTTTTTCAAACCCAGTACGTCTTGCATATCGTACAGGCCTTTTTTGCCGTTTGCCCAAACTGCGGCGCGTACGGCACCGGCGGCAAAGGTCATGCGGCTGCTGGCCTTGTGGGTGATTTCCACGCGCTCGCCGTCGGTGGCGAAGAGGGCGGTGTGGTCACCGACGATGTCGCCTGCGCGGACGGTGGCAAAACCGATGGTGGACGGATCGCGCGGGCCGGTGTGGCCTTCGCGGCCGTAAACGGCACATTCTTTGAGGTCGCGGCCGAGTGCGTCGGCAATGACTTCACCCATGCGCAACGCGGTACCGCTTGGGGCATCGACTTTGTGACGGTGGTGGCCTTCGATGATTTCGATGTCGTAGCCTTCGTTCAACACGCGGGCGACGGTGTCGAGGATGTGGAAGGTCAGGTTGACGCCGACGCTGAAGTTGGCGGCGAAGACAACGCCTATTTTTTCGCCTGCGGCTTGGATGGCGGCTTTGCCTGCGTCGTCAAAACCGGTCGTGCCAATGATGATGTTGACGCCTTTTTCCACGCATTTTTGCAGGTGTTTCAGGGTTGGCTCGGGACGGGTAAAGTCGATCAGGACATCGCTTTGAGCCAGTACGGCATCCACGTCGTCTGAAATGGCGACGCCGGTTTTGAGACCGGAGGCGAAGCCTGCATCCAAACCCAATACTTCCGAACCGGAATGCTCGAGTGCGCCGGAGAGGACGGTGTCGGGATGGTTGTTGACCGCTTCAACCAAGACGCGACCCATGCGGCCGTTGACGCCGGCAATGGCGATTTTCAATGCGCTCATGGGGCTTCCTTATTTCGGCTTGGTTTCGGTGGTCGGAACGATGTTTTGTCCGGCTTGAACCGCTTCGATGGATTTTTGAATGGCATCGCCTTCGGCGCGTGCAAGGACGTCGTTTTCAAAGTACAGGGTCAGGTTGCTTTGTTCTTTGATGATGCCGTTGCGGCTGGTGTTGAAAGTGTAATCCCAGCGGTCGGCATGGAAGGCGTCGCGCAGGAGCGGCGTACCGAGCAGCAGTTGGACTTGGTCGCGGGTCATACCTTGGCGCAGGGAAACCACGGCGCGGGGGTTGAGCTCGTTACCTTGAATGATTTTGAGTTTGTAGGATGGAAAGTTGGATACGCGCTCGGCACTGCATGAGGCCAGACCTAAAATAGCGGCGATGGCAAGGCATAAGGCTTTATTCACGGGCTTACCTTTCTGTGTCATTTCGGGAAAGATGTTTATCATCGCTTGAATATTTTTAAAAAGCAAACGATAATCATCTTCTTAATTTTTCTTTTCGCCGATTTTCAATTGCAAGACCGGCGGCAGATTGCCGTCCTTTAACGGCCCAATAGTGGGCAAACGGGCGGAAAGTGCGTATTATAACGGTTATTACCTTACAGGGATATTGAATATTATGGAAAAATTCAGCAACATTGCGCAATTGAAAGACAGTGGTTTGAAAGTTACGGGTCCGCGTTTGAAAATTTTGGACTTGTTTGAAACTCATGCCGAGGAGCATTTGAGTGCGGAAGATGTGTACCGCATCCTGTTGGAAGAGGGCGTGGAAATCGGCGTGGCGACGATTTACCGTGTGCTGACCCAGTTTGAACAGGCCGGCATTTTGCAACGCCACCATTTTGAAACCGGCAAAGCGGTTTACGAATTGGACAAAGGCGATCACCACGACCACATCGTCTGCGTGAAATGCGGCGAAGTAACCGAATTCCACAATCCGGAAATCGAAGCGCTGCAAGACAAAATCGCCGAAGAAAACGGCTACCGCATCGTCGACCACGCGCTGTATATGTACGGCGTATGCGGCGATTGCCAAACCAAAACCAAACGTTAATCAGTTTGGATGTTGATTTTTCAGACGGCCTTGGGCATTTTCCGCTTGAGGCCGTCTGAAACTTTATGGGCTTTGCGATGAAGATTCCTTTACTTGCGCCACGGGATTATCGTTTCCCCGACCCGTCTTACGCTTTGGCCGAATGCGACGGCTTGGTCGGCGTCAGCGGCGATTTGGATACGGGGCGGCTGTTGTCGGCGTATGGGCAGGGGATTTTTCCGTGGTTTAGCCGTGACGGTTGGTTTTTCTGGTATGCGGTTGCGCCGCGTGCCGTGATTGTGCCGGAAAGCCTGCATATCGGCCGATCGCTCACCAAAACTTTGCGCCACAAGCCGTATCGGGTAACGGTCAACCGCTGTTTTGAAAAAGTGATTGCCCATTGTGCCGATGTGCCGCGTCCGGAACAGGACGGAACGTGGATAGAACCTGCGTTTCAGACGGCCTATTTGAAGCTGCACCATCAGGGGCATGCGCATTCGTTTGAATGCTGGCTGCCGGATGAGCAAGGCGAAATGCAGTTGGCTGGCGGGTTTTACGGCGTGCAAATCGGCTGCGTGTTTTATGGCGAGTCGATGTTTGCTTTGCGTCCCGATGCGTCCAAGATTGCATTTGCCTGCGCCGTCCCGTTTTTGGCGGATTTGGGCGTTGCGCTGATAGACTGTCAGCAGGATACCGAACATATGCGCCGTTTCGGTTCGCAGTTGATGGGTTTTGCCGACTTTCAGACGGCCTTGAAGGATTTGAATGCGAAACCGTTAAAGCGGAATATTGAATGCGGCGTGGTGGCTGAAAATCTGCTGCAAAAGATTGGCGGCGAAGATTGATTTATCGGCACGGCGTGTCGGTAGAATCGACAGTCTGCATATTGCGGCTGGGAAGCTGGTTAGAAAATAAATGCCATTCCATTCACGTGAACAGGCCGTCTGAAAATCTTGGCTTAGCCGAAATCTGGCCGTGTAACGCGCGGCGCTCATCATGTTAATAGCTGACGAAATCGCTTTTACATGGCAAAATAACGAGTTAAAAATTTGTAATAGGGTGGCCTGAATAGGTTTCAGACGGCCCTGATCTCTTGAAGGAATCAACATGTCTTTGCAAAACATCATTGAAACGGCTTTTGAAAACCGTGCCGAAATCAATCCGAATACCGTTACCCCGGAAGTGCGTGAAGCGGTTTTGGAAACCATTCATCAACTCGACTCCGGCAAACTGCGCGTTGCCGAGCGTTTGGGCGTGGGCGAGTGGAAAGTCAACGAATGGGCGAAAAAAGCCGTATTGTTGTCTTTTCGCATTCAGGACAATGAAATCCTCAACGACGGCGTGAACAAATACTTCGACAAAGTGCCGACTAAATTTGCCGATTGGTCGGAAGACGAATTCCGCAGCGCAGGTTTCCGCGCAGTTCCGGGTGCGGTTGCCCGCCGCGGCAGCTTTGTGGCGAAAAATGTCGTGTTGATGCCTTCTTATGTCAATATCGGTGCATACGTTGACGAAGGTGCGATGGTCGACACTTGGGCGACTGTCGGCTCTTGCGCGCAAATCGGTAAAAACGTGCACTTGAGCGGCGGTGTCGGCATCGGCGGCGTACTCGAACCCTTGCAAGCCAGCCCAACCATCATTGAAGACAACTGCTTCATCGGTGCGCGTTCTGAAATCGTCGAAGGCGTGATTATTGAAGAAGGCAGCGTGATTTCTATGGGCGTGTTCATCGGCCAATCCACCAAAATCCTCGACCGCACTACCGGCGAAATCTATCAAGGCCGCGTACCGGCTGGTTCGGTTGTCGTATCCGGCAGCATGCCTTCTAAAGACGGCAGCCACAGCCTCTACTGCGCAGTTATCGTCAAACGTGTGGACGCGCAAACCCGTGCGAAAACCAGCGTGAATGAATTGTTGCGCGGTATTTAATCGGATAACGATGATGCCGGCTGGGGGTGGGTGGAAAAGCCTGCTTTACGGTCGGGGTTGAACACAAAACAGGCAGAATGTTCTGCCTGTTTTTTATGGCTTAAAGGCCGTCTGAAACGATTTCAGACGGCCTTTTGTTTTTGATGATGGGTTGTTTTAAGGTCAATTGAGGCAAGGGAAGGGTATTCCCTGTCTGAGATTACGCTTCCGGCCAGTCGGCGCAATAGTATTGCCAATAGATTTCTTCAAAAGGAATCTTGCCGTAATCGCACAACCACGGTTTGGCGCGTGTGGTGTAGTGGATGATGGGCGGAACGGTGTCGGGTTTGGGGAATACTTCGCTGAGGTTTCGTTTTTGGAAGTATTCGACTGCGCCTGTTTGGAAATTCCAAGATTCTTCTAGTTGCAGCCAGTTTTCTTGAAATACGGTGTTTAGAAAGCATTGGTCGCCGTAGGGGACGGCTTTATCAATGGTGGCGGCGGTTTGCAGCAGTTGCTCCGCGATATTGTGTTTGCGCCATTGACCCAAATCGGCCAGCAGCATGCCGGAATTGAAATAGGGCGTGGTGTGCAGGCCGGTCGGATGGTTCCAATCGGTACGGGTGAGATAGGAATCTTGTACGGCGGCGACGGGATAGCCGCGCATATCGAGGTTGAATAAATCGTGCAGGGATTGGGTAACCACCATATCGCTGTCGAGATAAAGGGCGCGGTCGACGGGCAGGTGCTGCATCATCAGGCGGAAAAATGCGGCATCCGAAATATGGGACAGGCGGCGATATTGGCTGAAGTCCATTTCAATTTTGACGTCATTCAGACGGCTGCCGCTGGCGGCGAGTTTTTGGTTGGTATAGTTGATCCATTCTTTCCTGAAGGTGTTGTGCATAAGGTAGAAATTGACACCTGTATTGTGCGTACAGACGGACTTCATTAGGGTATGAACCTGCTCGGCGTAGCCGGTATCGGCGGCAAGGACGATGGTGATGTTGCTCATTGGTTAAATTCCCTTTTTTACAATGTCTTGGAGTTGGTCAGTTATTTTCTTGATTTTGCGTCGTGGGTAAAGCGGCGTGATCTTCGGTTTCCGACACGGCCTTTTCTACTAAATCCCGTTGCAGCTGTTTGCCGGCCTTGATGCCCAATTTGCGCAGTTTTTCGGTGCTGCTGATGAGGTTGCCCCTGCCGGAAACCAAGCGGCTGTAGGCCGTCTGAAACTGGGATTGTGCCTGGCTGAGCGCTTTATTGATGCCGTCCATGCTTTCGACAAAGCCGACAAATTTATCATAGAGTTTACTGCCTGCTTCGGCAATCGCCAGCGCGTTTTGGTTTTGCTGCTCGTTGCGCCAGATGTTGGCAACGGTGCGCAGGGTGGCGAGCAGGGTGCTGGGGCCGGTCAGCATGATGCGTTTGTCGAAACACTCTTGGAAGAGGTTCGGATCGTGTTGCAGGGCAAGGAGGTAGGCCGGTTCGACAGGGACGAACATAAAGACGAAGTCCAGCGTTTTGACGCCTTCAAGGTCGGTGTAATCTTTTGCTGCCAAGTTTTTGATGTGGGTGCGGATGCTGGCGACGTGGTTGGCAAGCTCGCGTTCTGCTTCTGCGCCGGTGCTTTGCGTATAGCGGACGTAGGCGGTCAGCGATACTTTGGAGTCGATGACGATTTGTTTGTTGTCGGGCAGATTGATGAGGACATCGGGCTGGAGGCGGCGTTGGGTGCCGTCTGCCTCGTGGCGGACGCTGGAGGCTTGAACGATGTATTCGCGGCCTTTTTGCAGACCGGAATTTTCCAATACGCTTTCCAAAATCATCTCGCCCCAGTTGCCTTGGGTTTTGTTTTGCGTGCCGGTCAGTGCGGTAGTCAGCGCTTTGGCATCGTGGTGGAGCTGGGTGTTGAGGGTTTGCAGGCGTTTGAGCTCGTTTTCGATGGTCAGGCGTTCTTTGGCTTCTTTTTCGTAGGTTTGTTGAACCAGCTCGCTGAAGCCGTGGATGCGTTCGTTGAGCGGATTGAGCAGTTGCTGGAGATGGTCGTGGTTTTGCTCGGTAAAGCGGCGGCTTTTCTCTTCCAAAATAGTGTTGGCGAGGTTTTGGAACTGATCGCTCAGGTTTTGACGCGCATCTGCCAGCAGGGCCAATTTTTCTTCGGCGGCCTGACGGTCTTTTTCCGATTGGGTGTTGAGGCGCTCGTTTTGGACTTGAAGTGCGTGGTTTTGCTCCAAAAGGGCGGCGTATTCTTGTTTCAGACGGCCTTTTTCGGCTTCCTGTTGCTGTAAAAGGCTGTTTTTGTCGTCGATATTGGCTTTTTCTTGGGTCAGTTGTGTGGAGAGTCGCTCGTTTTGGACTTGCAGCGCATGGTTTTGCTCTAAAAGTGTGTCGTAGTCTTGTTTCAGACGGCCTTTTTCCGTTTCCTGCTGTTGCAAAAGCGTATTTTTATCCGCACTCAATGCTTGTTCTTGAACCAGTTGCGTGTTTAGGCGTTCGTTGTTGATTTGCAGGTTTTGCGCGCTTTGCTGCCATTTTGCACATTCGTGTTTTAAGGTTTCGGCTTCGGCCTCGCAATCTTGCAGATAGGCAATTTGTTTTTCGGCCGCGGCAAAGCGGTTGCCCGTCTCCTGCAATTCATCTTGTAATTCCTGCACGGTATGGCGGCTTTGCGCCAAGTCCGCTGCAGTTTGAGTCTGCACTTGTTCGGCAAACTCATGCAGGCGGCGGGCTTCGGCCAATTCTTGCAAAACGGTAAAGTGTCGGCTTTGGGCTTGGTAGCGTGTTATCAGCCAAGCAAACAGCGCGCCGATAAAAAATGCGGCCGCGCCGGTCAAGATTAGGGTGGTGTTCATGCTGGAAATAGTCAATACGCGGAATGTTTCACTATATCATATATTTGCAACGCATTTTATGGTCGGATATGCGCTAGAAACGTGTGTTTTCTTTAAAAGAAGCTATCAAAGGTATTGGTTTTGACTAATTAAATATTTTTGTTGTAAAAAATCTAAATTCATAAAATATTGAATTTTAAAATGTATTTTATTTAGAGTGCAATTTTGCAACAAAAAAAGCGGGATTTTATGGGGAAAATGAAACACGTTTGTAGTGCGTATGTAATCAAGACATCGGTGTCATCTGGTAAGACATCGGTGTCATTTTCAAAAAATAATGAAAATTAACAAAAAATATTAGTATGTTTGATTTTTGTGCTATATATTTACGATTAAACTGTATTAGTTTACATTTAAAACGGTATGATTCGCCCTGTCGGTAGCGTAGATGCCGATGAAAAAAATGTGTATGTTGTTAAATAACATTTTGTTTCTATGAAAAAGGACTACTTAAAATGGGACATTTAATAACGCTTGCTGCCGCTTCTTTAATCGGTATGTCCGGAATATCGGCTTCAGCCATCGGCATCTCCCGTAATATCGAAACGGCCATACACAAATAATTCAATTATAAACGAATCAATTACAATACCTTAGAAAACGCAACTTAGGCCGTTTTTCGGCCGACAGACAAGAAAGTGAGACAAACAATGAAAACTTTAATCAAACTGGCTGCAGCCTCTTTAATCGGCATGTCCGGCCTGACCGTCGGCGCAACCAATATCGCCTACAATATGGCTGATGCCGACAAATAAAAACACACAACGCTTCCTCAAATAAATACACAGAAAAGAGTCAGAATGAAAAATTTAATCAAATTGGCCGCGGCTTCTCTGATCGGCATGTCCGGTTTGACAGTGGGTGCGACCAATATCGCAAAAAATATGGCAGAAGCTGCCAATAAATAAACGCAAGTGAAATTAAGTTTGTTTTGGTGATAAAAAAGGCCGTCTGAACATTCAGACGGCCTTTGTATTTGATGGCAAACCGTTTTATTTGCCGATGCAGAAGCGCGAGAAAATCACGCCCAGCAAATCGTCGGCGGTAAATTCACCGGTAATTTCGCTGCACGCGTTTTGGGCGAGGCGCAGGTGTTCGGCGAAAAGCTCGATTTGGTTGTTGTTGCAGAGGGCGGCGTTTTCCAGCTCGGCTTCGGCTTCGTGCAGGGCGTTGAGGTGGCGGCTGCGGGCGAGGAACAGGCTTTCGCTTTCGCCCTGCCAGCCGACTTCCTGCAACAGCGCGTGTTTGAGCAAGTCGAGACCCGCGCCGGTTTTGGCGGACAGGCTGATGACACTTTCCGCACCGGTTTGCGCGAGGCCGTCTGAACGGACGGCGACAGGTTCGCCGGTCAGGTCGGCTTTGTTGTGGATTTCGATTTTTTTCAAACCTTCGGGCAGGCTGTTCAAAATGGCTTGGGTTTTGGCGTTCACGCCTTCGCGCGGGTCAATCAAAATCAGGGCGACATCGGCTTCGGAGACGGCTTTGCGGCTGCGTTCAATGCCGATTTGCTCGACCACGTCGTCGGTTTCGCGCAGGCCGGCGGTGTCGATGATGTGGACGGGCACGCCGTCGAGAGTGATTTGTTCGCGCACGGTGTCGCGGGTGGTGCCGGCGATGTCGGTTACGATGGCGATGTCGTCGCCCGCCAAGGCGTTGAGCAGGCTGGATTTGCCGACGTTGGGCGCGCCGACGAGGACGACGTTCATGCCTTCGCGCAAAATCGCGCCTTGTTCCGCGCTGGCGAGGACGGTTTTCAGACGACCTTGCAGGGCTTGGAGCTTGCCGCGCGCGTCAGCGGCTTCGAGAAAATCAATGTCTTCTTCGGGGAAGTCTAGCGTGGCTTCGACCAACATCCGCAAGGTAATAAGGTCGTCCACCAGCTCGTGTATGTGTTGGGAAAACGCGCCTTTGAGCGAACGCAACGCCATACGTGCGGCGGACTTACTGGAGGCGTCGATGAGGTCGGCAACGCTTTCGGCTTGGGCAAGGTCGAGTTTGTTGTTGAGGAAGGCTCGTTTGGTAAATTCGCCCGGCTCTGCCATACGCGCGCCCAGTTCGAGGCAGCGCGAGAGCAGCATGTCCATTACCACGGGGCCGCCGTGTCCCTGCAACTCAATCACATCTTCACCGGTAAAGCTGGCAGGCGCGGCGAAGTAGAGCAGGATGCCGTTGTCTAGCGGCTGCCCGTCGCCGTCGAGAAAGTCGGTGTAAAGCGCGGTACGCGGTTTGGGCGTTTTGCCGCCGCTGAGGGTTTGCGCCAAAGGCAGCAGGTTTTTGCCGGAAAGACGGATCACGCCGACGCCGCCGCGTCCGGGTGCGGTGGCGATGGCGGCGATGGTGGGTTGGGGTGCGGACATGGGAACTCGCGTATAGATAAATTTAATGTGCGTATTATAGCAAAAGGCCGTCTGAAACTTTGGGTTTCAGACGGCCTTTAAATTGAGACGATTAAACAGTGGCAACGGTAAAGCGTTCAAACAAATGCGCTTTGTTTTCCACATCGTCGGCGATGGCGACTGCCAAATCGGCCACGCTGATGCCTGCCGGAATTTCACCATCCATCAGCAAATCATCTTTGCCCAAGCGGTATTTGCCGGTTTTGTCTTCGCTGAACCCGCCGTCCGCGCCCAGTCGTGCCGGAGGGGAAACGAAAGACCAGTTCACGTCGCGGCGCGGCAGGAGTTCTGCCAAGAGATGGCGTGCGGCATTGGCGCCGTCGAAAATTTCTTTCGGGAAGTCGGGCGTATCGATAACTTGCAAACCGGGTGCCACATACAGGCTGCCTGCGCCGCCGACGACCAACAAATAAGGCACTTGCGCTGCTTTTGCCGCTTCGACGATGCTGTTTGCGCCGCGTGTAAAATCCGCGCCGATGTTGGGATTGGTCCAGCCGGGATTGAACGCGCTGACCACGGCATCAAAGCCTGCCAGTTTGTCGGCGAAGTCCGCCGCGTTGACATCTGCGGAGACGGCGGCAATATTTTGCGCTTGGAACACTTTGTCTGTATTGCGGGCGAAAGCGGTTACTTCATGACCGCGGCCTGCCAGTTCTTGCACGACTGCGTTGCCGACATAACCTGTTGCACCGATAACTGCGATTTTCATGTTTGACTCCTTGTGGGGATGTGATTGATTAGATGAGTGCATTGTAAGGTCGTCTGAAACGCTTGATAATCCCTGTTTTACTGTTATGATTGTGAAGTTGAGCTACATAATCAGTCGAAATGCAAGACATCAAACCCCTGCTCGTTTTCGCCGCCGTCCTCGAACACGGCAGCATGAACGCCGCTGCTGCCGCGCTGGGCATAACTCCGTCGGCGGTCAGCCAGCACATCAACCGCCTCGAAACCCTGCACGGCATCAAGCTGTTAAACCGCAGCACGCGCAGCCTTGCGCCGACCGATGCCGGCCGCGCCTTGGGCGAATACTGCCGCCGTCTCGCCGCCACCCTTGCCGATACGCGTACCGTTATCGACAATCTGAAAACAGAACCCGTCGGCGAATTGCGTATTTCCCTGACTTCTACGGTCATCGAATCCCGTGCTTTTCAGACAGCCTTTTCGCGATTGCAAACCGAGTTCCCTAAAATCCGTCCCGTCCTCAATTTCAGCGATACTTTGGACGACCTGCAACACAATCAGACCGACATTGCCATACGCGGCGGCGACCGCGCTTTGGACGATCCAAACCTTGTTGCGCGCCATCTCGTGACTTGGCCGTACATCATTTGCGCCGCGCCTGATTATCTCGACCGGCATCCGCCCATCACCCATCCCTCTCTGCTTCATGCGCACCGTTGGCTGCATTTTTTGCCTGTCCGCACCACCTTGCAACACGGCGGAGAAAGCTATTTCCTCGACGTTGCCGACAGCATTGCCTGCACGCATCTTGCCGCCGTGTGCAGACTGACCGAAAGCGGTTTCGGGTTGTCTTTACAAGTGGGCGGCGAAGTGAGGGAGAAAATTGCCCAAGGCCGTCTGAAAGTGGTTTTACCCGAATGGACATTGCCGCCGGTCAGCCTCTATTTGGTCACGCCTTATCGTGTACAGTCTGCCAAAACCGAGGCTGCCGTGCGCATTTTTACCGAGAGTTTTGCCAAGGAAGGGGATTTATGAACGCGGAAAATTGGTGTGTTTACCTGATTTTGTGCGAAAACGGCGCGTTTTATTGCGGCATCAGCAACCGTCCGCAAGAGCGGTTTGCCGCTCATTTGTCAGGAAAAGGCGCGAAATACACGCGTTTGAACAAGCCTGTCGAGATGCGCATCGTTTCAGACGGCCTGACTAAAAGTGAGGCGTTGAAACGGGAAATCGGGATTAAGAAATTGACGGCGGAGCAGAAGCGGGGCTTGTGGGCTGAAGCTGAAACCTTGGCAAAAGGCTAATGGCATTGGATTAAATCGTAGTCGGAATATGAAAATCTCTATAAACAAGTAAGCCTGCCGGTGTCTTTTGTATGGCCAAGCGGCAAATGTTTATTAACATGATTCAAAAAGGCCGTCTGAAACCTGATTGGGGTTCAGACGGCCTGGTTGGGATGGGGATGGCTTTCAGGTTGACGCTACTTATGGAGAAGTCGGTAAAAAGTTGAATTCTAAAAGAAACTTTGAAAATAAAATGAGTAACTGCTTGAACAATAAAATGAAAGTTATCGCGTTTCATGACAAATGGGGTGAATTTCTATCCGAGTAGAGAGGTGGTGTCAATATGTTTTTCAGTTTTTGAGACAAAATCTGATTTATACCAATATTTATTATAGTGTAGGTCGAAAGTATTAGTTTCTATGCTAGAATTTTTAAGCTGTTTATATAAAACAGTGATTTAAACTAAAACTAAGGAAAGACCGAACATGAACAAATTACTGATTGCCGTAATGATGATGGCTGGTTTGACAGCTTGTTCCCAAGAGGCTAAACAGGAGACTCAAGAGGCTGCTCAAGCCGTTGCATCTGAAGTTAAAACCGAAGCCGCTTCTGCTGCCGATGCGACTGCATCCGCCGCTCAAGAAGCAGCTGATAAGGTTGAAGCCGCCGCCAGCAAAGCAGAGGAAGCCGCCAAACCTGAAGAAGCCGCCAAGCCCGAAGAGAAAGCCGAAGCGCCTGCCGCTGAAGCCAAGCCTGCCGAATCCGCCAAAGTGGACGGCAAAGCTGTTTTTGAAGCGAACTGTAAAGCATGCCACGGCGGCTTGATTCCCGGCGCTCCGGCCGTAGGCAAAAAAGAAGACTGGGCGCCTCGCATTAAACAAGGCAAAGACACCTTGCACAAACATGCCCTCGAAGGCTTCCAAGCCATGCCTGCCAAAGGCGGCAACGGCAGCTTGAGCGATGATGAAGTGAAAGCCGCAGTTGACTACATGGCCAACGAATCCGGCGCTAAATTCTAAATCGTACCGATTGAAACGCACCTTGCCACAAGGTGCGTTTTTTATGGGCAGGAGGATGAAAGTTGAAATAGTGCCGATAAACAGGCAAAGGCCGTCTGAAACATTTTATTTTGAAGCGCAATCGGCTAAAATCAGGCGAATGATTTTATGCAGGAGCAAACCATGAGCAATCAACACGACAACGTAGATGCCGGCGAAATCGCCAAGTTCAGCCAAATCGCCGACAAATGGTGGGATAAAAACGGCGAATTCAAGCCCCTGCATGACATCAACCCCTTGCGCCTCGACTATATCGACGGCTATGCCGGATTGGCAGGCAAACGTGTGCTGGATGTAGGCTGCGGCGGCGGTATTTTGTCAGAAAGCATGGCCAAACGCGGCGCAGAACACGTGACCGGCATCGATATGGCGGAAAAATCCCTGCAAACCGCCGCTGCCCATGCGGCCGCTCAACACGTTGCCAATATCGATTACCGCTGCATCCGCGTCGAAGACCTCGCCGCCGAGCAGCCGCACAGCTTTGACGTGGTAACGTGTATGGAAATGATGGAACACGTTCCCGATCCGTCCGCCATCGTTCAAGCCTGCGCGAAACTGGTCAAACCTGACGGCATGGTGTTTTTCTCCACCATCAACCGCAATCCCAAATCTTATCTGCATCTGATTGTCGGCGCAGAATATCTGTTGAAATTCGTCCCCAAAGGCACGCACGACTGGAAGAAATTCATCACGCCGGCAGAACTCGCGCGCATGTGCCGCCAAGCCGGATTGGATACCGTCGGCAGCAAGGGCATGACCTACAATTTGTTGAGCGGCCGTTATTCCTTATGCGACTCGACCGAGGTCAACTACATGGTGGCCTGCCGTCCGGCGTAAGGTTACACGGATAAAACACACGGACTTGCCCGATATTTGAAACGGTATGTCAAAAGCAGCTCGATACAAATATCGGTAAGGCAAATCAGGTCGTCTGAAAAGAAAAAAAGGCATGTGCGATACATGCTTTTTTTGTGTGTAGAGTGGTTGCCGCCCTTATTCCGTCCAAGACGAATACGGATGTTTGCTCAAATACGCATTGGTGAATTTACCGTCTGCCGTGATTTCCTTGCCCAGCCAAGACGGTTTGGAAAACTCGGTATCTTCAGACGGCAATTCGATTTCCGCCACAATCAAGGGCGCATTGTCGCCGAAATATTCGTCGATTTCATACACAAAGCCTTCAAATTCGACCCGATAGCGGTATTTTTCCATTTTAAACGGGCACATATCCGCCATCATCGCCTGCGCGTGAGCCAGCGGGATTTCGTATTCAAACTCGCTGCGCGTCATGTCGGAAATATAGCCTTTCAGGGTCAGCCATGCTTGCGAACCGATAATCCGCACACGGATGGTGCGCTCTTTTTCTACGCTCAAATAACCTTGTTGCAACACCAGCGGCTCGCTTGCCGCTTCGCGCCAACTGTCATCCGCCAGTAAAAAGCGGCGTTCGATTTCGACCGTCATGAATTCTTTCCTTATTTACCAAACAGGCCGTCTGAAGATCAAAACGGCTTGAAAACCACCATATAAAGCGCGGCCACCATCATCAAAACGGGGAGTTCGTTGAATACCCGATACCAGCGGTGCGAATACACATTGCTGCCGTTTTGAAAACGGCGCAGCAGCAGGCCGCAATAAAGCTGATAAGCCAAGAGAAGCAGGCCGCACAATAATTTAACCGCCAGCCAGCCGTTGCCCCACCAATTGTTGACAAAGCCGATGGCCGCGCCGAATATCAGTGTTCCCCAGCCCAAAGGCGACATAAAGCGGTACAGCCGCCGCGACATATCCGTCAGCCGTACATATTCCGCGCTGCCGAGTTCTAATTGCGCCAGATTCACATAAATCCGCGGCAGATAAAACAGTCCTGCAAACCAAGAAATCACAAAAAATATGTGCAACAGCTTAAACCACAAATACATTTCAGACGGCCTCAACACCTAAAACCGTTATTTTATCCGCAATGCGGCCCAAGCCGAAACAAAATAGTCAAAACAATCCGACAGGGTGCGCCGCAACAATGTGTGGCAGGCATGATTTTACCCAAAAGCCAAATTGTAAATTCCGCAATAATATGCACATTGAGATATGCACAATGCAAAAAACTTGCTAGAATCCTATGCTATTTAACTATAAAAGCATTATGGACGGAAAACATGAAACAATTTGAAATCAGCCACAGCGTCAGAAAAGCGCTTTGCGACTACCTGAATACGCGCAATCTAAACCTCAAAGCCGCCATGGACAATGAAACAACCAATGGCGAAGTCGCGGCCATCGTTCACGCAGGATTGCCGGCGATGATTCGGAAAATCTATTCTTTGGAAAAAATGAAAACCTTTTTCTGGACGAAAAAAGATTTGATGATGGAATTTATCAATATGCGTTTGGCAGCCGGCGATAAAAAGGGCAAAAATTGATTTGAGCGATGGGCCGGGGAGATTGGGTTTTGAAATACGTGCTTCAGTTTCTCCCGAAAAAGTTGTTAGAGATTGGACGTATTTATTGTTCCTCATTAATTGTGCCAACCGAAAGGCCGTCTGAAACATTTCAGACGGCCTTTAACTTTGAATCAGCAACCGTTCTGTTTAAAACGGCGGATTTTCAAATCAAGCTGCGTTGTCGAAACCGCTGTGGCGGAGCAGGGCATCCAGGCTTGGTTCGCGGCCGCGGAAGGCTTTGAAGGATTCGGCTGCGCTGCGCGAACCGCCGACGGCCAGCACTTCTTTCCAGAAGCGGCGGCCGGTTTCGGCCACGTCATCGCTTTCTTCAAACGCTGCGTAAGCGTCTGCGCTCAAAACTTCCGCCCATGCGTAGCTGTAATAGCCTGCGGCATAGCCGCCGGCGAAGATGTGGCTGAAACTCAAGGCAAAGCGGTTGTATGCCGGCGGTTGGGTTACGGCGACTTCTTGACGCACTTTGTCCAAGATTTGCGGCCATTCTTTCAGACGGCCTTCATCTTCCTGATGGTAGATTTCCATGTCGAAGAGGGCAAATTCCATTTGGCGGACGAGGAACATACCGCGTTGGAAGTTTTTAGCCGCGTGCATTTTGTCGAACAGCTCTTTCGGCAATACCGCGCCGGTTTCTTCGTGTGAGGACATTTGCGCCAATACGTCGTATTCCCAAACAAAGTTTTCCATAAATTGGCTGGGCAGCTCGACCGCGTCCCATTCGACGCCGTTGATGCCGGATACGCCCACTTCGTCAACTTGGGTCAACAAGTGGTGCAGGCCGTGGCCGGTTTCGTGGAAGAGGGTGATGATTTCATCGTGGCTCAAACGCGCTTCTTTGTCGCCTACAGGCGGGGTGAAGTTGCAGACGAGGTAGGCGGTCGGCAGTTGCAGCGTACCGTCGGCGAAACGGCGGCGGCTTTTGTAGCCGTCCATCCATGCGCCGCCGCGTTTGCCTTCGCGTGCGTACAAGTCCATGTAAACGCCGCCGATGGTTTGGCCGTCTTGTTTCAGCTCGAAATAGCGCACGTCTTTGTGCCAAACGGGGACGGTTTTTTCAGCCAGCTCGATGCCGTAGAGTTTTTTGATTTGGGCAAACAGGCCTGCCAAGACTTTGCTGATAGGGAAGTATTTTTTCACTTCGGCTTCGCTGAAGGCGTATTTGGCTTGGCGCAGTTTTTCGGCGGCGTAGCTCAAATCCCACGATTGCGGGTCTTCGATATTCAGGTTTTCGCGCGCAAAGGCCTTGATTTCGGCAAAGTCTTTTTCGGCAAACGGTTTGGCGCGGCGGGCAAGGTCGTGCAGGAAGTTTAAAACCTGTTCGGGCGTGTCGGCCATTTTGGTTGCCAGCGACAGCTCGGCGTAGTTTTTGAAACCGAGCAGTTTGGCGGTTTTCAATGCGTTTTCGAGGGTGCGGTCGATGTTGGCTGTATTGTCGAATTTGCCGTCGTCGGACAATTCGCTGGCGCGGGTAACGTAGGCGCGGTAGATTTGTTCGCGCAGTTCGCGGTTGTCGGCGTATTGGATGACGGCGAGGTAGTGCGGAATTTGCAGGCCGATTTTGTAGCCTGTTTTGCCTTCGCTTTGCGCGGCGGCGGCAAACATGGCGATGGAGTCTTCGGGAATGCCGGCAAGCGGCGCGGCATCGTCAAAGTAAATGCCGAAAGCGTCGGTTGCGTCTTGGATGTTTTGTGCGAATTTGGCACCCAGTTGCGCGCCTTCGGTTTGCAGTTGCGCCAGTTCTGCCTGCTGTTCGGGCGGCAATTCGGCACCGCTGAGGACGAAATCGCGTAAGTCGTGGTTGAGCTTGGTTTGCTGCGCCGGGGATAGGGTGTCGAATTCGGCAGAGTTTTTGATGATTTTGAAGCGGTTGTACAACTCGATGTCTTGACCGATTTCGGTGAAGAAGATGGTGATTTCTGGCATCAATTCGTTGTATACGGCACGCAATTCGGGCGTATCAACCACGGAGTTGAGATGGGAAACCACGCTCCAAATGCGGCCGACGCGTTCGGTAATGTCGGTCAGTTTTTCGACAGTGTTTGCCCAGTCGGTGTGCGTTTGCGCTTTGATGGCGGCGATTTGTTCGCGCGCTTCGGCAATGGCGGTTTGCAGGGCGGGTTTGATGTCTTCGGTTTTGATTTGGTCGAAACGGGGTTCTTCGCCCAAGTGGAGCAGGACGTTGTCGCTCATATGGTTTCTCCTGAATAAGATGGTTTCAGACGGCCTTGGGGCCGTCTGAAAAGAAAACGATAGGCGTTATATGGTGGCAGACAGGCAGAATTAAAGTGTTTTGCCTGCCTGTCGGCCAACCTTATTCCGGACCGCGCGGATTGGCGTGCAACGGGGCGGCCAGTTCGAGGCGCATGGTGGTGCCTTCGGGGGCGTAAACCGCATTGGCAACATTGGTTTGCAAGGATTCGGCAAACGAGCCGTGATACACTTTTGCGCCTTGGTGGGTCAGGTTGGATTGTACGTCGACGTACACTTCGCCGCCGATTTGTCGCCAGAGGTGGCAGAAGGTGTAGTCTTCGGACAGGTAGCGTTTGCTTTCGGGATCGACCATGCAGTCGAAGAAGCGGTAGTGCAGGCCTTTGTTTTCCGGGCTGTAGTCGCTGTCGGAGACGTAGTTCAACTCGGGATAAGCCTCTATCATTTTTTCAAATACGCTGCGTTTGATAACCATGAAGCCGGTTGGCGCGTCATGAACCTTCATAAAGCCTTCTTCATCGACTTTCAGGACGATTTCGCCGTTTTCATTTTTGTCGTTGGTGTTGACGGTGTAAGAAGTGTACATACGCTCGAAATCGGCTTGGGTCATGCCGGCAGGAAGACCTGCTTGGGGCCAGTTTTCGCGTTTGAGCGGATAAACGCCGGCCACAACGTCTTTATCGGCCAAGAGCAGGCGGTAGAATGAGTCGGGAGAGAAGCCGATGTCGGAGTCAATCCAGAATAAATGCGTCCATTCTTTGTTTTCCAAAAATTTGGCCACGCAGTTGTTGCGCGCGCGCGTAATCAGGCTTTCGCCGCGCTGCATCATTACTTGCAGCGGCAGGCCGAGGGAGGCGTTGGTGTGGACGATGTTCAGAAGCGAAAGGGTGTAGTTGTGGAAATATTTGCCGTCATGGCTGGGGGTCATAATGACGGGGTACATTTCGGCAAGGGCTGATTCGGGCAACATGACTTTTCCTTATTGTTGATTGTGAACTTCATTATTGTAAGGGATTTGATTGTATCAATAAACAAACCGTACTATTTTGTTTGGTTGATCAGTCGGTATTGCGTGCGCAAAAATTCGTCTAAGACGGCCTGTTGTATTTCCAGCCGTTTGGAAACGGGGGAGGCGAAGCGTACGATGATGTGGTACACCTTGTCATCATGCGGCACGCGGGACACGCGCGGCTGGGCGGCGGGGGTAATAAAGAGTTTTTGCGCTTGAACGTTTTCCAAATATTGTTGGATAACGGGAACATAGGCCGCGCACAACGGCTCAAGCACGGCTTTCAGACGGCCTATGATTTCGTCCGAATCCAAATGAATCGGCACGGGGATTTCCACCGTATGAATCACATAATTGCCCAAAATATTGTCGCGGCGCACGGTATGGCTCAAAAGCAGGCTGTTGGGAAACGAGAGCGTTTTGCCGGAAAGCTGGCCGATTAAAGGGTTAGGGCCGATTTGCATCATCAGCGTGTTCAGCATATTGATATCGACCACCCGTCCGCGCAGGCCGTTGATTTCGATGTAGTCGCCGATGGAGTATTGTTTGGTTACCGAGCGTAGGATGCTGCCGGACAAACACATAATCAGCTCTTTAGTTGCCACCACAATCGCCGCGGCCACTGCAAACATCGACAAGGCTAAAGTTTGAATCTGCGCCGCCCAAATCATCGCCAGCCCGAGTAGGATCAGCAGCATGGTTACGTTGCGGCTGAACACCAGCGAGCGGCGTTTGTTTTCAATGCTCAAATCCGGATGGCTGCGAAAATGCGCCGAGAGCAAGATGCTGCGCCCGGCAATGACGGCCACAATCATCAATACCGACATCAATGCCGATTTGATGATTTCTTCACTGACAGGCAAAGCGTTCAGCCATTCATGCATGGTGTTCCACATAATCCTGTTTCCTTTTCCTTTTTAGGCCGTCTGAAAACCCACGCGTTCAAAAATTTCTGCCGCACACGCTTCCGATACCGCAAACAAAGTCGCCACGCTGCCCAAAGCCCGTTGCGCCGCCGCGCTCAAATCGTCGCGGCACACTTCGCCCAGCCACTCAACCGGCCGCACCAGCGACATTTTTTCATCGTCCCATTGCGGACAATGTACCGCGCCGCCCGTAATCCTGCCGACCCGATAACGGCGTAGGGCAGGCGAGTAGGTCAGTACGGCATCTCCATCGGCCAACTCGTTGACAAACCGCCACATCTGAGCCGCACCCGATTGCGCCGTTCTCAATTTCACATCCGGCACGGCCGAACGGTAAATATCCGTCAGCTCCTCACGGCCAAAGCCTTTTGCCGCCGCTTCGGCCAGCATAGGCCAGGCCAACGCCGCCACACCGCGCTCGAAAAATACGTCATAAAGCGCACCTTGCGTGCTGCGAACCATATAAAGTCTGGCTTGTTTTCCCATTACAGTACCTGTTTGTTTGAAGGATTTATCCCTTGGTTTCAATATTACCCGTTACGGCTGAAAAATTCGATATTCAGCATAGGCGGAAAGGGTTAAATTACCCGCTGAAAATAAATGAATGATAAATAAAAGGCCGTCTGAAAAACAAAATAGGCTGATATATCAATAGATGATATATCGTAACAATATATTAATAACTGTAAATTTTTTTACGTTTACATCAGAAAAAGATAAGATAAAAGAATCAATCGCGAAAGATTGCTATTCACTGAACATTAGGAGAGAAAAATGACCTGTAAAACCCACGAACATCATGACCACGTTCACAGCGCAAACTGCGGCCACACTGCCATCAAACACGAAGGCCACGTCGATTATCTGCACGACGGCCACCTGCACCATGAACACAACGGCCACTACGACGAGCACGCCCTGAGCGTCAATGAAACCAACCCTGACGGCTGCCATCCGGTTGACACCTGCCACGGCCACGTTCACGGCGAAGGTTGCGGCCACGAAGCCGTACCGCACGGCGATCACGTCGACTACATCGTCAACGGCCGCCTGCATCACCAACACGGCGACCACTGCGACGACCACGGTCCGGTTGAAATCGTTAAATAAAACTGTTTTTCAGACGGCCTCTGATATGGGGCATCTGTAGGGAAAGGGGGTGTATTTTCACCCCCTTTTCATATATATTGTCGCACCCTACACTAAAACAGCCATTATTATGTTTGACATCATATTTGTATTGGTATTCGGCAGGCTCCAAGCCTCCGGAACACTGAATTTCCCCGATAGGCTTTATCCCATCTGGAAATGGGCGCTAGGCGCAGGCATGCTTTATGCCGTGATAGGGACAATGCTGGGATACGCTTTCTCCGGTTCCTTCTCCCTAGTCAGCTTTTTGCTGATTATTGTCTTGTCATCCACTTGGTTCTCTCTGTATTTCAAACTGTTGCGGCTTACCGCCTCAAAAACTGTACTGAACCAATGTATTTACTGGGTGATTGGCATTGTTTCGGCATTGTCGTTCCCCTTTGTTGTGGGCTACCTTTCCCTGTTGGCCAAAGGCTTTTTGCAGTAAACTTTTCAGATAATCTCTCTATACAATAAGGCCGTCTGAGAAGGGGTAAGTTTTATTGGCAGAAAAAGCCGTTTGGGTAAAGCGGTTTGTTGTATGAACGAAGCCGTCTTTCAGACGGTTTTTTTATTTCTGTATAATGGGTAGGCCTTCAGTAAATCTTATTGATTTTATGATACAATTTCGCCTCGTTTTTATTAACGGTAGGACTTTTGCAACGTGGACTGGATGAACAATCTGTTTTTGCTCGGCGGGGCGTTATTGTTTTTAAGCGTGGTTTCGACCACTTTGTCGGCAAGGCTGGGGATGCCGCTTTTGTTGGTATTTCTGGCGGTTGGAATGTTGGCGGGTGAGGACGGTATCGGGCGCATCGATTTTGACAATTTCGTTTTGGCCAACGTCATCAGCCAGCTTGCGTTAGCCGTCATTTTGCTTGACGGCGGGTTGCGGACCCAGCTTTCAAGTTTCCGAATTGCATTGAAGCCTTCTGCGGTATTGGCGACATGGGGCGTGTTTGCCACCGTGTTGCCTTTGGGCTTGTTCGCCACATTTTATTTGGGTTTGGATTGGAAATTCGGTGTACTGATGGCGGCGATTGTCGGCTCAACCGATGCGGGGGCCGTGTTCAGCCTGCTGCGCCACAGCGGCGTGCGCCTAAATGACAGGGTACAGGCGACTTTGGAAATCGAATCCGGTGCGAACGATCCGATGGCGATTTTTTTAGTTACCGCCCTGATTACCATGATTACCAACCCCGAACAATCAGGTGTGTTGGCGTTTTTATGGATGCTGCTGCTCCAAATCGGCTTCGGCCTGCTGATGGGGTGGGCGGGCGGAATGGTGTTGGCGAAACTCGTACGTCGTCTGAACCTTGCGGAAGGATTGTACGCGCTGATGATTGTGTCAGGCGGCCTGTGGGTATTCGCATTTACCAATACCATCGGTGGCAGCGGCTTCTTGGCGGTTTATCTGGCGGGGATTATCGTCGGCAACCAGCATACCCGCGCAACCGAACACGTTTGGCGTGTGATGGACGGCCTGGCGTGGCTGGCGCAGGCGACTTTGTTCGTCGTACTGGGTTTGTTGGTAACGCCCAGCAGCGTTTGGGAAAAAAGCGTCGATGCCTTGGTTATCGCCGTATTCCTCATGCTGGTCGCCCGTCCGCTTGCCGTTTTCAGCGGCTTGTGGAAATTCGGATACAGTGTGCGTGAAAAAGCCTACATCAGTTGGCTCGGGTTGCGCGGCGCAGTACCGATTTCTTTGGCGATGATGCCTTTAGTCATGGGAGTGCCGAATTCTGAACTGTTGTTCGATGTCGCCTTTGCCGTCGTCGTACTTTCCCTGCTGATTCAAGGAACGACGATACCCGTCATGGCGCGTCTGCTCAAGGTCGCCATGCCGCCCAAACCCGAGCCGGAAGGAATGCACGACATTTGGCTGTCGGAACGCGAAGCTGTGGCTTTGTTTTCTTTCAAGGTAACGAAGGAATCTGAGGCGGAAGGCAAGCATCCCGATGCCGTTGCCCCCATTTCGGAATCGTTTGACTTGCGCTGTTTCGCGCTGATACGTGACGGGCGGAAAATCGAAATGCAGAATGATACGGTTTTGAGGGAAGGCGATACGGCTTGGTATATCCTGCCTGACAGCCAAGTGGACAAAATGGCGAAATACTTCAGTGAAACCGGGCAGAATGTGCGCGAAAATTTTGATTTCTTCGGCGAATTTGCCGTCGACCCGTATGTCAATACCGGCGATTTGGCAGCGGCGTACGGGTTGAAGCTGGAAGACGGCGAAGCCGGTATGAGCCTGCTCGAATGGTTTCAATCCAGAGGAGGCAGCGCGCAGCCCGTCGAGGGCGACCGCATTGTCGTTGACGGGTTTTCATTGACGGTTAAAGAAACCGATCAGAACGGTGTCGTGAAGAGTATGGGGTTGAAAGTACCACGTCGGGAAAGCTAGGCTATGTCGTGATTTCTACACAAAAAACCAAACGACGACAGATTTTTTGTATATTGGTGCTTGCAACATTTATTGCAGTGATGGTATAGCCTTATGTTTGGGCACAATATTTTGATTTAGGAATGAATACGCCGGATAGAATTTGTTAAAACTACAGGGTATTTATTTTATGGCAATACTTTCATTCTAGAAAAACCATAAAGGAAAATAGCTTTTGTAATGAAATTGAAAAAGGCCGTCTGAACGTATGGTTTCAGACGACCTCTGCGCCTTACCAATTCACGCGCACTGCCCTACTGCCGAGCAGTTTTTCCAGTTCGTCGAATAACGCGGAGCTGGGCGTCACCATCCATTTCGGCGGCACTTGAAACCTGCCCGACGCTTTGCCGTTGCTGTACGACAGTTGCAGCGGGATGTGCTGCGTGTCGGGCAGGCGGTGGGCGGTGAGAATGGCGGCAAGGCGGGCAATATCGTGGCCGGGGGCGAGGGCGAGGCTGAGGCTGCGGGCGTAGCGTTCGCGCGCCATTTGCAGGGTCATGACTTGGTTTGCCATGATGCGCAGCCCGTCGCCGCCGCCGTAGTCGTCGCGGCTGACTTTGGATTCGATAATCAGCACTTGGTCGGATTTGAGGTAGTCGGCGCAGTTTTCCAGCGTCTGGCCGCTGACCATGATTTCAATCTGCCCGCTCAAATCTTCGAGGCTGACGAAGGCGATTTTGCCGCGTTTGCCCATCATGGTGCGCACGGCGGTAACGAATCCGGCGAGTCGGACGCTGTCTTGTGGTTTCAGACGGCCTAATTTGGTCGGGGCGATTTGGCGGACTTCTTGGGCATACGGGCCGAACGGGTGGCCGGACAGGTAAAAGCCGATGACGGTTTTCTCTTCGGCGAGTTTTTCCGATTCGCTCCACATGGGCGCATCGATGAGCTGCACCGGTTCGATGGCGTCTTCCATCATGTCAAACAACCCGCCCTGATTGGCGTTGGCGGCTATTTGGTCGGCGTTGTTCATGGCGAGGTCGATGTTTGCCAAGAGCATGGCGCGGTTGGGTTCGATGCTGTCGAACGCGCCGCCGCGTATCAGGGCTTCGAGGGTGCGGCGGTTCATGTGTTCTTTGCCGACGCGCTCGCAGAAGTCCAACAGGCCGGTAAACTCGCCGCCGCTTTGCCGCGCGGCGATGATGGATTCGACGGCGGCTTCGCCCGTGCCTTTAATCGCGCCGAGTGCGTAGCGGATTTTCATGTTCGGATACGGCGTGAAGCGGTAGTCGGATTCGTTGATGTCGGGCGGCAGGAACTCGATGCCGTTGGCGCGGCAGTCGTCGTAGAAATGCTTGAGCTGGTCGGTGTTGTCCAATTCAGACGACATGGTTGCCGCCATAAATTCGGCGGGGTAATGGGCTTTGAGCCATGCGGTCTGGTAGGAAATCAGGGCGTAGGCGGCGGCGTGGGATTTGTTGAAACCGTAGCCGGCGAATTTTTCCATGTAGTTGAAGATTTCGTCGGATTTTTCGCGCGAAATGCCTTGTTTTGCTGCGCCTTCGGCGAAGATTTCGCGGTGTTTCACCATCTCTTCGGGCTTTTTCTTACCCATGGCGCGGCGCAGCAAGTCCGCGCCGCCGAGCGAGTAGCCGCCGATAATCTGCGCCGCCTGCATCACTTGTTCCTGATACACCATAATCCCGTAGGTCGGCGCGAGGATACCTTCCAGCAGCGGGTGGATGTATTGGAATTCCTGCCCCTTCATGCGCGCGACGAAATCGGGAATATTGTCCATCGGGCCGGGGCGGTAGAGCGATACGAAGGCGATAAGTTCTTCAAACTTGGTGGTGTGCGCCGTTTTCAGCATTTTTTTCATGCCGGTCGACTCAAACTGGAACACGGCGGTGGTGTTCGCATCGCGGAAGATTTGGTAGGCGGCCTGGTCGTCAAGCGGAATCTTGCCGACATCGACGATATCGCCGGTGGTGTTTTTGATGTTGTTCTGCGCCATTTCGATAATGGTCAGGTTGCGCAGGCCCAAAAAGTCGAACTTCACCAAACCCACGTCTTCCACGTCGCCCTTGTCATACATGGATACGGGCGAGGCGGATTCGTCCGCCTGATACACGGGGCTGTAATCGGAAATCTTGCCCGGCGCAATCAACACGCCGCCCGCGTGCATACCCAAACCGCGCGTCAAATCTTCCAGTTTTTTCGCCAGCGTAATCAGTTCGTCCGCTTCTTCCGCTTCGATTAATTCCTGAATCTGCGGCTCGGCCTCCATGGCTTTTTCCAAACCCAGAGGTTTGTTGGCTTCCAACGGAATCAGCTTGGACAGTTTGTCGCACAGCATAAACGGCAGTTCCAACACGCGCCCCACGTCGCGAATCACCGCTTTGGACGACATCGTGCCGAAGGTAACAATCTGGCTTACCGCATCCGCGCCGTATTTTTCGCGCACATATTCAATCACGCGGCCGCGGTTTGCCTGACAGAAGTCGACGTCAAAGTCGGGCATGGAGACGCGTTCGGGGTTCAAGAAACGCTCGAACAGCAGCGCGTATTTCAGCGGGTCGAGGTCGGTAATTTTCAGCGAATACGCCACCAGCGAACCCGCGCCCGAGCCGCGTCCCGGCCCGACCGGACAGCCGTGCGTTTTCGCCCAGTTGATAAAGTCTTGTACGATAAGGAAATAGCCGGGGAATTTCATCTGGATGATGATGTTCAGCTCAAAATCCAAACGTTCCTGATATTCCGGCATTTTTGCCGCACGCTCCGCTTCGTCGGGATAAAGCTGAACCATGCGTTCTTGCAAGCCCTCGTTAGAGAGTTTCACCAAATAATCGTCCAGCGACAGGCCGTCCGGAGTAGGGAAGAGCGGCAGGAAGTTTTTGCCCAATGTGATGTGCAGATTACAGCGTTTGGCGATTTCCACCGTGTTTTCCAAGGCTTCAGGCAAGTCGGCGAAACGTTCGGTCATCGTTTCCGGCGGAATGAAAAACTGGCTCGGCGTGAAATCGCGCGGACGTTTTTTGTCTGTCAGTACCCAGCCGCCCGCGATGCACACCCGCGCCTCGTGTGCGTTGAAATCGTCGCGGCTCATAAACTGCGTCGGGTGTGTCGCCACCACCGGCAAACCCAATTCCTCCGCCAGCTTCACGTTGCCCGAAACGCAAGCCTCCCATTCGGGGCGTTCGGGTAGGCGTTGCAGCTCTAAATAAAACGCATCGGGGAACCACGCCGCATACTTCAACGCCGCCGCACGCGCCGCGTCTTCATTGCCGTTCAACAGATTCACGCCCACTTCGCCGTAATGCGCGCCGCTCAAACAAATCAAGCCGCTGTTGTCGCCGCTTTCCAGCCATTCGGGGTTGAGTTCCGCATGATGGATATTGCGGTTTTTGCCGACATAAGCCGCCGTTAAAAGCTCGCTCAAGCGTAGATAGCCCGCATCATTGCGGATAATTAGCATGGCGCGAAACGGCTTGTCGGGCGCATTCGGATTGCCTATCCACACGTCTGCCGCACCAATGGGCTTAATCCCTGCGCCGCGGCAGGCTTTATAGAATTTCACCAAGCCGAATTCGTTCATCAAATCGCTGATGCCCAAAGCAGGCAAACCGTATTCCTGCGCTTTGGCAATCAGTTTTTTAATCCGCACCATACCGTCGGTAATCGAGAATTCGGTATGCAGGCGCAGGGGGATGTAGGTCGGCTCGGTCATGGCAAAATCGGCGTGAACAATAAAAGGCGTATTGTAGCAGGGTTGGCAGCGAAAGGCCGTCTGAAAACCAAATGTAATGGGGTTGGATAAAGCAAATAAAACAGAAGTGGGCTTTCTTTCAGACGGCCATGTTAAAATATCGCCATTATTGAAAAGGATTAAATGATGGAAGCTACTGTCTATCTTGAAGACAACGAATACATCGCTTTATGCGACCTGTTGAAATTGGCCGGTCTTGCCGAAAGCGGCGGACAGGCAAAAGCGTTTATCGCCGAAGGGCTGGTGTTGCGCAATGGCGAAACCGAAACGCGTAAAACCGCCAAAATACGTGGCGGCGAAGTGATTGAGTTTGATGGTGCGCGCTTGGAAATCGCCGATGGATACGACCCTGAAGAATAAAGCCGAAGCCATCTTGGGCGAGCCGTTGTTAGACGAACCCGTCCGCCCCGAGTCGTGGGAATGTTGCGGCAGCGAGTGCGGCGATGCCTGTATTCAGACAATGTATTGGGCGGAAAAAGCCCGATATGATGCGCAACAGCGGAAATTGAAAGAAGCAGGTTGGGTGGACGGCGAAGATGGTGCAAAGGCCGTCTGAAAAAGGTTTGGTTGAATAACACCATGCTTTTTAAGAATTTTTACTGATACGTCGTTGCTTTGAGTTTGCGATGAGGAAATAAAAAAACGCAATAAAAAAGGGTATGCGTATACATACCCTTTGAAAGTGAGATAGAAAACGGCATTGTGGAAACAAATGACGGAATAAGATTTGCGGTTGGTCAACTCATCTCATTCCGCCTTGTTTTACAATCATTCAGGCGATGCTTCGCCTGCAAGATTTTCGATTTCTTCGCGATGCGCGTCAAACCATGAGCCAACCACTTGATTGACTTCGTCTATACCTTGCTTTTTCAGGCTGGAGAACAGTTGAACGCTGATTTTTTGGCGTTCGGTGTAGGGTTTGAGTGATTTTTTAACCGCCGCCAAAGTTTTAATCTGGTCGTTTTTAGACAGCTTGTCTGCTTTTGACAGCAGGATATGCACAGGACGGCCGGTGATGTGGAAGAAGTCCAGCATCTGAATGTCCAAAGCCTTGAGAGGATGGCGCGAGTCCATAATCAAAATCAGGCCGATCAGCTGGCGGCGTTGTTGCAGGTAGTCGCCCAAGAGTTTGACCCAGTGCGCACGGATGGCCTCCGGTACTTGCGCGTAGCCGTAGCCGGGCAAGTCGACCATGAAATTGCCGTTTTCCAGTTCAAAGAAATTAATGTGTTGGGTGCGGCCCGGTGTTTTGGAAACGTAGGCAAGGCGCACATGATTGGTTAAAGTATTGATGGCGCTGGATTTGCCGGCATTGCTTCGACCGACAAAGGCAATCTCGGCCGGCGTGTCGGGCAGGTCTTTCAGATGGTTGACCGTTGTAAAGAATTTGGCGTTTTGAAAAAGGTTCATCAGTATTTCCTTGCATGGAAACAAAACTGCAACATCATAATTTGTATCGGGCATTTATGTTGCAGCAGTTTGGTAATTTGAGTAGTAATTTAATGTAAACTTGGTATAGAATAGCACGTTTATAGAATTATCGGTTTTAATCGGGAAAATTCCCCGGTATTTGAGTATAAAAAAGGCATTGACGCGGTACGCAATGCTGTAATCAGGAGCACTCCATGAAACGATTGACTTTATTGGCCTTGGTATTGGCTGCCGGTGCGGTTTCCGCTGCCCCTAAAGCAGATGCTGAAAAAGGCAAACAGGTAGCGACTACTATCTGTGCGGCGTGTCACGCAGCCGATGGTAACAGCGGTATCGCAACTTATCCTAAACTGGCAGGTCAGTTTGCGGCCTACACCTACGGTCAAACCATGGCCATCAAAGACGGTACCCGTACCCACGGTGCTGCCGGCGTGATGAAACCGATGGTGATGAACTTGTCCGAACAAGACATCCGCGACGCTGCCGCCTACTACGCCAAACAACAAGGCAAACCGGGCGAAGCCAATCCTAAAGAAAACCCAGAGCTGGGCGCGAAAATCTATCGCGGCGGCCTGAGCGCTAAAAAACTGCCGGCATGTATGTCTTGCCACGGTCCTAGCGGCGCAGGTATCCCGGGCGGCGGTACTGAAATCCAAGCCTATCCTCGTCTGGGCGGCCAACACAAAGCTTACGTTGTCGAGCAAATGAAAGCTTACCAATCCGGCCAACGCAAAAACGCCATTATGGCCGATATTGCCAACCGCCTGAGCGAAGAAGAGTTGAACGCAGTAGCCAACTTCATTCAAGGTTTGCACTAATTTCGTTTTGAAACGAGCTTATTGATACAGGCCGTCTGAAAACCCTTCAGACGGCCTTAGCCAATATAGGCCGATAAGCCTGATTGGTTTTTTCAAATAGCGACAGCAAGATTTTTACTACAATATGCAGTATTCTTCCTTTCGCATCACACGTCATTGCAGTCCGTTCTACCGATCGGGTTGCCCAAAGCCGACATTTGAGACATGAGTAAATCTTCATCATCCGTCCCACTCATCCGTAGACCATGGTTTGCCTTTTTCAGCTCCATGCGCTTTGCCGTTGCCCTGCTTAGCCTGTTGGGTGTGGCTTCGATTATCGGTACGGTCTTGCAGCAAAACCAGCCACAAGTCGATTATTTGGTGAAATTCGGCCCGTTTTGGTCGCAGATTTTCGGCTTTTTGGGCCTGTACGACGTGTACGCCTCGGCGTGGTTCGTTGTCATCATGATGTTTTTGGTGATTTCCACCGGATTGTGCCTGATTCGCAATGTTCCGCCGTTTTTGCGCGAGATTCGTTCCTTCCGTGAAAATGCGAAGGAAAAATCGCTGGCGGCAATGCGCCATTCCATCGTTTTAGACGGACAGGTGACGCCTGAAGTCGCGCAACGTTATTTGGAAGTGCAGGGCTATGGCTGCAAAACCGTTACGCGTGAAGACGGTTCGGTTTTGGTGGCGGCAAAAAAAGGTGCGATGAACAAATGGGGCTATATCTTTGCCCATGCCGCGCTGATTGTGATTTGTTTGGGCGGTTTGATAGACAGCAATATCCTGCTGAAAATCGGTATGCTTACCGGCCAGGTCGTGCCGGACAATACGGCGGTTTACGCCAAAGACTTTAAGCCCGAAAGCGTGTTGGGTACGTCTAATTTGTCGTTTAGGGGCAATGTCAATATTTCGGAAGGTCAGAGCGCGGACGTGGTATTTTTGAATGCGGATAACGGCATGCTCGTGCAAGACTTGCCGTTTTCCGTCAAATTGAAGAAATTCCATATTGATTTTTACGATACCGGTATGCCACGCGATTTCGCCAGCGACTTGGAAGTCACGGACAAGGCAACCGGCAAAGTCAGCGAACACACCATCCGCGTCAACCATCCTTTGACGCTGCACGGTATTACGGTTTATCAGGCAAGTTTCGCCGACGGCGGTTCAGACTTGACGTTTAAAGCGTGGAATCTGGCCGATGCCGACCGCACTCCGGTCAAACTCAAAGCGACTTCCATGCGCGAGTTTCCGCTGGATTTGGGCAAGACCTCTTATAAACTGGAATTCGACCAGTTTACTTCGATGAACGTCGAAGACATGAGCGAGCCGTCTGAAAAAGAGCAAAACCTGAAATCCGCCCTTAATGATGTACGCTCCGTCCGTCAGGAAGACAAAAAATACACCAATATTGGCCCGTCTATCGTTTACCGTATCCGCGATAAAGCGGGGCAGGCGGTCGAATATAAAAACTATATGTTGCCGCTGAAACAAGATGAAGACTATTTCTTCATTACCGGCACGCGCAGCGGCTTGGCGCAGCAATACCGTTGGTTGCGCATTCCGATGGATAAAAACGGTAAAATCGATACCTTTATGGCTTTGCGCCAATATTTGAAAGACGATGCGGCACGCCGTAAAACCGTTGCCAACGCCGTTAAAGGCGCACCCGCCGAAATCCGCGAGCAATTCATGGCGGCGGCGGAAAATACCTTGTCGATTTTTGCCAAAGGCGGCTATTTGGCTTTGGACAAATTTGTTACCACCAATATTCCGAAAGAGCAGCAGGAAAAAATGCAGGGCTATTTTTACGAGATGCTCTATGGTGTGATGAACGCCGCTTTGGAAGACACGATCAGTACATACAACCTGCCGACTTGGCCGCAAGACGAAAAGCGCAACCGCTTCCTGCTGCATGCAATGGACGCGTACACCGGTTTGACCGAGTATCCTGCGCCGATGTTGTTGCAATTGGACGGCTATTCCGAAGTGCGCTCTTCCGGATTGCAGATGACCCGTTCGCCGGGCGCATTCTTGGTATATCTGGGTTCGGTATTGCTGGTGTTGGGTACGGTGTTTATGTTCTATATTCGTGAAAAACGCGCTTGGCTGCTGTTTTCAGACGGCCGTATCCGTTTTGCCATGTCTTCCAGCCGCAACGAACGCGACTTGCAGAAAGAATTTCCGCAACACACACGGCAATTGCAGCAGCTTGCCAAGGATTTGAACCATGAATAACAAACATCAGGCCTTGCCCGAGCATGAGCTTCTGACACACAAATCATTTATCCGAAACCTCAACCTCTTCGACTGGGCATTCGCACTGCTGATTGCCATCGGTGCGTTTATTGCCCAAACCCAGGCCGGTCTGCATATGGACATCTACGAAATGGTGATTTTGTGGGCGAGTGCCGGTATTGCCGTTTTTCTGGGTTGGTTTTTTAAACCGATGCGCTGGTTTATCCCTGTGGGCGTGTGCCTGGCGTATTTGGCCGTTGATTTGTATGGCGGCGATATCAAACGCGCAGACGGCTTCCTGCTCAAATACCTGTTAAGCAGCCAGTCGGCGATTATGTGGCAATGCGCGTTTGTATTCTTTGCCTTGTTTGCCTATATCGTCGGTGCGATAGCGGCGGTGCGCAAGAATGTGCCGACCAATACGCTTTTGGGCATGGGGAGCGTGTTTGCGTGGGTTTCCGCGATGGCGGGCTTTGTTGGCTTGCTGGTGCGCTGGCATGAAAGCTATCTGTTGCGTCCCGATGCCGGCCATATTCCGGTTTCCAACCTTTATGAAGTATTTATCTTGTTCTTGGTCATTACGGCGCTGATGTACCTCTATTACGAAGGCCGTTTTGCCGTACAAAAACTGGGCGGATTTGTCTTCAGCTTTATGGCGGTCGTAGTCGGATTTGTCTTGTGGTACAGCGTTTCGCGCGAGGCGCATACCATTCAGCCGCTGATTCCTGCTTTGCAGTCTTGGTGGATGAAAATCCACGTTCCGGCCAACTTTATCGGCTACGGCGCATTCTGTATCGCCGCCATGCTGGGTATTGCCGAACTGCTGGCGCTCAGAAAAGAAGATGCGGGCAAAAAATCATGGCTGCCGCACTCGCAAGTCATTGAAGAAGTCATGTACAAAGCGATTGCTGTCGGTTTCCTGTTCTTCACCATTGCCACCATTCTCGGCGCATTGTGGGCGGCCGATGCGTGGGGCCGCTATTGGAGCTGGGACCCGAAAGAAACTTGGGCATTCATCGTTTGGCTGAATTACGCGATCTGGTTGCATTTGCGGCTGGTGGCAGGCTGGCGCGGCAAAGTGTTGGCTTGGTGGGCGGTTATCGGTCTGGTCATTACCGCCTTTGCCTTTATCGGCGTGAATATGTTCTTGAGCGGCCTGCACTCTTACGGCACTTTGTAAACCGCTTATTCTGCACTTTATTTCAGACGGCCTTTTTCCGTTTTCGGAGAAAACGCCGTCTGAATCGTTTTTAATCATTTTTTCAGACGGCCTCAAACCATGTTGGTATTAGGAATTGAATCATCTTGCGACGAAACCGGCGTTGCGCTCTACGATACCGAGCGCGGCCTGTTGGCGCATCATTTGCACACACAAATGGCGATGCATGCCGAATACGGCGGCGTTGTTCCCGAATTGGCCAGTCGCGACCATATCCGCCGTGTGGTGCCGTTGACGCAAGGTTGCTTGAAGGAGGCAGGCGTAGGCTATGCCGATATTGACGCGGTTGCCTTTACGCAAGGTCCGGGCTTGGGTGGCGCATTACTGGCCGGTTCAAGCTTTGCCAATGCGTTGGCATTTGCCATCGGCAAGCCCGTTATCCCTGTCCACCATCTTGAAGGCCATTTGCTCTCGCCCTTGTTGGCAGACGACAAGCCTGAATTTCCATTTGTTGCTTTGCTGGTGTCGGGCGGACATACGCAATTTATGGCTGTACGCGGTATCGGCGATTACACCTTGCTGGGTGAAAGTGTGGATGATGCGGCAGGCGAGGCATTTGATAAAACGGCCAAGCTCTTGGGCCTGCCTTATCCCGGCGGTGCCAAATTATCCGAGTTGGCCAAACTCGGCACGCCTGATGCCTTCACGTTCCCACGCCCCATGCTCCATTCGCACGATTTGCAGATGAGCTTTTCCGGTTTGAAAACCGCCGTTTTAACCGCTGTCGAAAAAGTCCGCGCCGAAACGGGTTGCGATGAAATTCCCGAGCAGACGCGTAACAACATTTGCCGCGCTTTCCAAGATGCGGTGGTTGACGTATTGGCGGCCAAAGCCAAAAAAGCGTTGTTGGATACAGGTTTCAGAACTTTGGTGGTTGCCGGCGGTGTGGGTGCAAACTGGAAACTGCGCGATGAATTTTCGCGCTTAACCGTCAAAATGCCGTCTGAAAAAGGCAAACCCAAGCCGCAGGAAGAAAAAATCAACGTCTATTTCCCACCGATGGCATATTGCACCGACAACGGCGCAATGATTGCCTTTGCCGGCGCGATGCGTCTTGCCGAGCGTCAGGCTGTCGGTGCATTCAATGTCAAGCCGCGCTGGCCGCTGTCGGATATTGTGAAGCAGGGTTGATACATTAGACTGCTTCGATGTAATGAAAGGCCGTCTGAAAACCTGAAGACAGGGTTTTCAGACGGCCTTTAATGAAATAGATGTTTGCGGTACAACTTCATTCAAAAAGATGAGTAATTTTTTCATCCGTTTTTTCTACAATATTAACTTTGATTGATTGCAAAAGGCCGTCTGAAATGACGAATTTATCCAAAGGTTTGCTGGCTGCGGTAGCGTCCAATTTGTTGTTTTCCATGCTATTTTTGTACGGCATGTGGATGAGGCCGATGACGGGGACGGAGGTGTTTGCCTGGCGCATGGTCGCCATGCTGTCGGCTTTGTGCGTGCTGATGACCATGGTCAACGGTTGGCAGGCGGCAATGCGTTTTGCTTATGGCGTCGGCCGGGATTGGAAACGGTGGCTGCTGATTGTATTGCCGACGCCGATATTTGCCAGCCAGTTGTGGCTGTTTGTCTGGGGGCCGGTCAATGGGGAAGGGGTAAACATTGCCATGGGTTATTTCCTGTTTCCTTTGGCGATGATGCTGGGCGGACGGATTTGGTTTAAAGAGCGTTTGAACCGGTTGCAGAGGGTGGCGGTAATCTTGGCGTATGCAGGCGTGGCATGTGAATTGGTGCGGTCGGGCGCGTTTTCGTGGACGACTGTATGGGTGTTCGGTACTTATCCGTTTTATTATCTGCTGCGCCGCAAGCTGGGCGTGCCTTCCTTAATCGGGCTGACCTTTGATTTGATGATGATTACGCCGTTTGCGTTGGCGTATATTGTGCTGGCAACGGATACGCCGGCGATGATTGCGGCCAAACCGGTTTTAATCTTTTTTATTGTGTTGCTGGGTTTTAATAGTGCAATATCCATGCATTTGAATTTGAAGGCGAATCAATTGCTGCCGGTGGCAGTGTTCGGTATGTTGAGCTATTTGGAGCCTGTATTGCTTTTTATTGTGTCGATTGTGTGGCTGGGCGAGCCGGTACAAGGCGGCGCATTGATCGGCTACGGACTGATTTGGTCGGGATTGTGCGTGATGATTGCCAATGGCCTGTTGGGAATGAAGAAAGAAAAGAAATTGGCAAAATTTGATTGATGGATTGAGGCCGTCTGAAAATGATTTGATCAATGTTTTCAGACGGCCTTGAATATTAAAAGGGGCGTATCGGATACGTCCCTTTTGTTTTACCAGCTTTGGGCGATACGGTCGGCTTCTTGCAGGCGTTCGACTGTGCCGACGTCCAACCAAAGGCCGTTATGGTGTTCGCCACTGATTTGGTTTTGGCTCATGGCTTGACGCAACAGAGGGGCAAGCTTGGCAGCCTGGTGTGCCGGGGTGTCTTTGAAAAGCGCAGGATGATAAACGCCCACACCACTGAAAGTAAGGGCTTGGCCGTCTGCGGATGATGCAGATACCAGGCCGTCTGAAAGCAGGCCGAAGTCGCCTTCGGGATGATGGGGCGGATTGTCCACCAGCCACAAATGGGCGAGAAGGTTGTGTTCCTGCATACGCTGGGCAGCCAGTCGTGCAGCTTGGAAATCAATGTCGGTCAACACGTCGCCATTGACGACCAAAAACGGCTCGTTGCCCAAAAGCGGCAGGGCAGTGGCAATGCCGCCGGCGGTTTCCAGGCCTCCGGCGCGCTCGGGAGAATAGGCGATGCGCACGCCGTAGTCCGAACCGTCTTTTAAGGTGTCTTCGATTTGCTGGCCAAGCCAGGCATGGTTGATGACGATTTCAGTGAATCCGGCCTGCTGCAGGCGGCGCAAGTGCCAACCGATAAGTGGCGTGCCTGCTACTTCGAGTAAAGGTTTGGGCGTGTGGTCGGTCAGAGGGCGCATGCGCTCGCCGCGACCGGCGGCCAATATCATTGCTTTCATGGTTGTGCCTATAATGTGTGAAACAGAAAAAGTCTCAGGCCGTCTGAAAAAATGAAACAGATGTTTCAGACGGCCTGAGACCTTTATTTATGCCAAAGATTTGAATTGCCTACGGAAATACAGCAATGCCGGCGCTTGCGCGTCGGTATTGCGGATTTCGTTGATCTGAACGAAAAAGACGTAATGTGTGCCGATTTCGCGTTGATCGACAATACTGCCGTGTAGGTGCGCCAGCGCGCCTTCGACTTCGAGCTGTCCGGTTTGCCCTCTATGCCAAATATGGTATTCGAAGCGTTCTTCGGGCGAGAGGTCGGTCAGTCCGGCAAAGTGTTCGGCGACATCCTGCTGGCTGTCGTTGAGCGTGTTGATACACAAATCGCGGTTGCCCTGCAGGATGGGGATGATGGCGGATTGGCGGTTGATGCACAGCATGACTGTCGGCGGCTCGTCGGTAACGGCAGTGACGGCAGTCATGGTAATGCCATAGCGCCCTGCTTCACCGTCTGTCGTGATAACGTGTACACCGGCGGCACAGGAGGCCATGGCATCTCGGAAGGATCTCTTGAGTGTGTGTGTTGAATCTGTCATCCGGCTCGCTTTATTTTAATGCCTGTTCGATTTTTGCCAGCTCTGCCAAGAGTTCTTTGAGTTGTGCCATTTTTTCTTTGGAAAGGACTTTTTCAATTGCGTCATAGCGCTCGTCAACCAATGCGCCGGTGGACTCATAGAGTTTCTCGCCTTCGGGCGTCAGTTTCAGATAAACGCGGCGTTGGTCGTTGGAAGGCTTCAGGCGCACGGCCAAACCTGCTTTTTCCAAGCGGGTCAGAATGCCGGTCAGGCTGGGACGGAGGATGCAGGCCTGATTGGCCAAATCTTGAAAGTCGAGTGTGCCGTTTTCCGCTAAGAGCCGGATGATACGCCATTGCTGGTCAGTAATATTGGCTTGGTTCAGAATAGGGCGGAATTGGGTCATCAATGCTTCCCTTGCCTGAATCAGACCGATATTGATAGATGCATGTTTAGATTGGTTGGGCATTACTAAGTCTCCGGGGTTATCAAAAATCAAACCGTTGAAGCGTGAGGTAAATTAATAAAGGCGAATATTGCTGTTTTAAGGCTGCCGTCGGCAACCGGGTCTATGGGAACAAAAGCATCACGGCCACAATATTAGATGAAGATCTCTAACAGTTTGTTTTGATAATAATGTTTCCAATTGTTCTTATGGTTATATCTTAGTCTATTTTCTTTATAATCTCAACAAAATCATATGTTATCGGGAAAGAGATAGTTTATTTATTTATGAAATGGAATAGGGTAAATATATTCGGCGGAGATGATTCTTTGGATTTTCTATTTTTAGTGGATTTTCAATGAATTTAGCCGAAGATGTCTGCTAAGTAAATTCTGATTTTTAAGCCGATGTAGCTGGAAAGTCCGGATGTGTGATGAATCATTTTTCCATCTTTTAATATGATAATGGTTGGTGTGACGGCTATGTTCCATTTTTGAGCCATCAGGCCGTCTGAATCATTGAGGTTTGGAAAGGATAGATTGTTTTCTTGCATATGGCGGGCAATATCATGGTCGCTTCCGGAGCGCAAGGCTACGCCCAGAGTCGGAATATTGTCTTGATGCAGTTTTTCTATGGTCGGCGATGTGTATGAGCAAATACCGCACCAGCTACCCCAAAAGTAAACAACGGCAACACGGTTCTGGCTGAAGGATTGGAGGGAAGTGGTTTGTCCGTTGGTTAGCGTGAGGGTTTGCGCTGCTGATTGCAAGGGTTGGTCGGGTTTGCGTACCCAGTCGACAATCAAGGAGAGAAAGATGAAAATAATCACGGCCTGAAGCAATGATTTGGCGTAGTGGAGCAGGGTTTTCGTCATGTATTTGCCGTGAAAAAAGATTGAATGATTGTTTGATAAATGAAAAAAGCCTTGCAGAGCAAGGCTTTTGATTCGATTCTGAAAACGTATTAACGTTTGGAGAATTGTTTTGCACGACGTGCTTTGCGCAAACCTGGTTTTTTACGTTCAACTTCACGAGCATCGCGAGTAACGAAGCCTGCTTGAGACAGAGCTGGTTTCAGGGCTGCGTCGAAGTCGATCAGGGCGCGGGTGATGCCGTGACGGATAGCGCCGGATTGACCGGTTTCGCCGCCGCCGGTTACGTTAACTTTGATGTCGAAAGATTCGGCATTTTCAGTCAGAACCAGAGGTTGACGTACAACCATGCGGCTGGTTTCACGTGCGAAGAATTCGTCAACGGGACGGCCGTTTACGATGATTTGGCCGGTACCTTTAGTCAAGAATACACGAGCCACTGAACTTTTGCGGCGGCCTGTGCCGTAGTAGTATTTACCGTTCATGTCGTGTCCTTATTATTTCAGTTCCAAAACTTTAGGTTGTTGTGCAGCGTGGCCGTGTTCGGCACCGGCGTACACTTTCAGTTTTTTGATCATGGCGTAGCCCAGAGGACCTTTAGGCAACATGCCTTTTACGGCTTGTTCCAAAGCGCGGCCAGGGAATTGCTCTTGCATTTCGCGGAAAGTGCGCTCGTAGATGCCGCCTGGGAAACCAGAGTGACGGAAGTATTTTTTGTCTTCGAATTTAGCACCGGTCACGCGCAGTTTGTCTGCATTGATGACGATGATGTAGTCGCCGGTATCAACGTGAGGGGTGTATTCGGGTTTGTGTTTGCCGCGCAGACGGTGTGCGACTTCGGCTGCGACACGACCCAGAACTTTGTCTTCTGCGTCAATGACGAACCATTCGCGCTTCACCTCATGGGGTTTTGCAGAGAAGGTTTTCATGGTTGGAATCCAGATATATATAGAAAGTTATGGATTTTAAAGAGGAGATTGGTTTTTGTCAATCTTAATTGAGCGTGTTTGATGCATGAATATGCGGTTTTTTCAGACGGCCGGAAATCTTTACGAAAGTCTTTACTTAGAAAGGGGAAAGCCACACCTTTCGGTATGGCTTTTTTAGGGAATCCCCACGAGTGCCGTTTAGGCTGAATCCGCTTGAACCTTGCTGACAAGGCGGTCACCTCGGGTAGTTTCGGGTGCGTCCGGCAAACGGACGCTCGCGCCCACTACAACTCCCGGCAACCTAAAGCGAACGTATTGGTTCAAAGGAATATATGCCTTCGCGAACACCGCAGGGAAAAGGGGAAATTAGTTTTGCTCCAAGCGCGCCAGTGCTTTTTGGCACGCGTTGTTCATGTCGGTTATTTTACGCTCAAATTCACCGATTGCCAAATCGTCGTTGAGGGTGGTTTTCAAGAGGTCGTGTACGACGTTGAGGGCTGCCATGACGACGATTTTGTCCGTGCCGACGATGCGGCCGCTTTCTTTAATCGCATCGCTTTTCTTGTTGAGCATTTCAACGGCTTGCAGAAGGGTGGCTTTTTCTTCACTCGGTGTGTTGATGGTGAAGTTGACATTCATGATGTCGAGATTGACTTGTTCGATACTCACGGGGCGTCCTTTTATTGTTGTGTTTCTTGGGGCAATCGGGCAATGAGGCTGCGGATTTGGTCTGCACTTTGGGCCAGCGCGTTGCGGTAGTTTTCTTTTTCGGCAGTCAGGTTGTCAATTTTGCTTTGCAGGTCTTCTTTGAGTTTGCCGACTTGAACCAGCAAGGCTTCGCTGAGTTCGTCAATGGCCGCGTCGTGTTGGCGTTTTTGTTGCTCTTGCTCGAGTTTGAGTCTGTCGATTTCTTCGTTGAGACGGCGGTTTTCTGAAACCAGCGTTTCAAATTTTTGGACAAGTTGGTAAACGTTGATTTCCAGATTGTTCAGTGATTGGTTCATGTGTTTCCCTTCAGACGGCCTGATGGTCGTCATATTGTGCGTCAGGCCGTCTGAATGGCAGACGGCGCGACCATTTATTCGAAGCGCGCGCTTCGTTCCATCAGTCGTTCAACGACTTGCTGCGGGGTCATTTCTTTGCGGATGAGTTGCAGCAGGGTTTGAGTGATGGGCATATCGATTTGGTATTTGGCGGCGGTGTTGAAGACTTCTTCAATGGTGCTGACGCCTTCGGAAACGTGGCCGATTTCGACAAGCACTTGATGCAACTCTTTGCCTTCTGCGAGGCCGAGGCCGACGCGGCGGTTGCGCGAGAGTGCGCCGGTACAGGTCAGGATAAGGTCGCCGATGCCTGCCAAGCCCATCATGGTTTTGGGTTGCGCGCCCATGGCGATGGCAAGGCGTGTGATTTCGGCAAGGCCGCGTGTTACTAAGGCTGCACGTGCATTGAGACCGTATTCGAGGCCGTCTGAAAGGCCGGTGGCAATCGCCATGACGTTTTTAACGGCACCGCCCACAGCAACGCCGATGACGTCGGTGCTGCCGTATAGGCGCATTACGTTGGTGTTCAGTTGGGCGGTGGTTTCTTCCACCCAGTCTTTGTTTTCGGAAGCAAGAACGACGGCGCAAGGCAGTTGGGCTGCAAGTTCTTGGGCAAAGCTCGGGCCTGAGAGAACGCCGATTTTTTTATTGTTAGGCAGGACTTCTTTCAGTACTTGGAAAGTCAGGAGGCCAGTATCTTGTTCAAAACCTTTGCAGGCGGCGAGAACGGGAATATCGGCGGCGTTATGCTGTTTGAGCAGCTCGGCGCTGCTTCTGAGGCCGGCTACGGAGGTAACGATCAGGGCAAGTTGGCTGTCTTTCAGCGCTTCGCCCAAATCGGCGTGAACGGTCAGGGACTCAGGGAAAGGGAAGCCGGGCAGGCCGCGTTTGTTTTCGCGATCTGCTTGCAGGGTGCGGATTTGGTCGGGATTGCGTGTCCAAAGGGCAACTTCATTGTTGTGGTGCGCAAAGTGCAACGCGAGAGCTGTACCCCACGAACCTGCGCCGATGACGGTAATATTCATGTTTCTCTTCCATATGGGAACGGGGCTTACTTTAAAACAAACGGCTTTGGGGTGCAAGGGCGGCGTTTGTGAAAAATATTTTGTGCCGTTTAAAAAGCCTTAGGCCGTCTGAAAGTTCAGACGGCCTGCTTCGGTTTATGATTTATTGTTGCCGGAATGGTAGGCATCGTAGGCGTAGTAGTCGTAGCTGTTGTTGGCTTCGCGCTTCATGCCATTGAGGACGACACCTTTGATATTGATGTGGTTTTGTTTGAGGCGTTCGACGCTGGCTTCAAGCTCTCGTGCACGGGTGTGCGCATAACGGCTGATCATCAGGACGGTGCCGGCATGTTGGCCGATGATGACGGCGTCGGTCACGGCCAATACGGGCGGCGTGTCCAAGATGACGTAATCGTAGCGTTGGCGCGCGTGGGCGAGCAACTCGTTGAAGCGGTTGTCCATCAAAAGCTCGGACGGATTGCTGGGATAGCTGCCGCTGCTGATGAGGTGGAGGTTTTCAATGCCGGTCTCTTGTACGGCTTTGGCCGGAGCCGCCTTGCCGCTTAGGATGTCGGACAGGCCGAACTCAGGGGTAAGGCCGAAGAGTCGGTCAAGATAGCCTTTGCGCATATCGGTATCGATAAGCAGAACGCGTTTGCCCGACTGCGCCATTACGGCGGCAAGGTTGGCGGAGATAAAGGACTTGCCTGCTTCAGGCGCGGCGCCGGTAATCATGAGGACGTTGTTGGGCGCGTCCAGCATGGAGAAGTAGATATTGGTGCGCAGGGCGCGGATGGCTTCGACGGCCGTATCGGTACGGTCTTCGCTGGCCAGCAGATAGTTGGAACGGCCGCCGGTTTTCTTGAATTTGCTTTTGAAGAAGTCGCGTTTTTGCTGGGTTTTGGAGTGCGGAACAAGAGCGACGACTTCTAAATTGAGGTTTTCGATTTCTCCGGATGAAGTAATGCCGTTTTTCATGCGGTTGCGAATTATCAGCCACAAAGCGGTCAATGAGCCTGCGGCAAGTGCACTCAGGAGCGTGATGACGGCTTTGCGCGGTGCAACGGGGTTTTCAGGGACATAGGCATAATCGACGATGCGGACATTACCTTGCGCACTGGCTTTCATGATGTTGAGTTCTTGTTGTTTGCTCAACAGTTGGACGTAGGTAGCCTGGTTGGTTTCTACGTCTCGGGTCAGGCGGATAACTTCTTGTTGGGTGTTCGGCAACTCGGCGATTTGTTGGTTGATTTTGTTTTTAGCGCGCTCGAGGACGGCAAGTTTGTCCAATACGGCTTTATAGGAAGGGTGTTCCGGCGTGTACAGCTCGGCCAAACCTGCTTCTTCGGTTTTGAGCAGGGTAATTTGGGTTTCGATGCCGGTCAGGCTTTCCAATGCGCCTTTAGACTCGAGCGGAATGTCGAGGGAGCCTGATTGTTGGCGGTAGGCATTGAGTTTGTTTTCAGCGTCTTGCAAGGTTTCTTTTAAGCGTGGTAATTCTTCGCTGATGAAAGCCAAACCGCTGGATGCAACTTGGACGTCGCGTTCGCGGTTTTGCGCAACGTAGTTGTCGGCAATGCTGTTGAGGATGACGCTGGTACGTTTAGGGTCGGTGCCGGTAAAGGCAAGGTTGATGATGGGGCTGGTTTTACCTTTGCTGATAACAGCCAGTTTGTTTTGGATGTTTTCGATGGCGCTGATGCGGGAGAACTTGGTCAACGCAAATTCTTGACCCGGATTGGCCAGTATTTGATCGATTTTGAGGGTGGTGTGATTGTTGATTTTCAGAGGTACGCCGACCTTACCTTCGACAACGCGTTTGTCAGGCAGGGTAAGGGTATAGGCTTTGTTGCTCTTAGCGGTCAGCGTGAAGGTTTTGTTGAACCATTCGTCTTGTACGGTAAAGCTGCCGACGGTCAGTTTGGGATCGGGGTCGCCGCTGATGTTGTGCATCAGGCTGCCGATAACGGGTGTGTATTTGGCTTTGACTTCTTGGTCAAGCTGAAGGTCGTCAACGGTTTTACCCAGCACCAAGCGTGATTGAACCAACTCGACTTCTGCTTCAGACGGCGTGGTTTGGTTGTTGAAGATGCTGTTGATTTCGGTCAGGATTTGGTTTTGTCGCGTTTCAATTTCCAGCATGGCATCGGCACGGTATTGCGGAGTGGATGCCAGGCTGAAGGCTGCGCCAAGAATGCCGCCTGCAAGCAGGGCGGCGAGGATTTTGTATTTGTGCATCCAAATGACGCGGAGCTGTTGGCCGAAGTCGATTTCGTCGTTGTCTGCGCTATAAGGTGTGTAGGTCGTTTTTTTCATTGCTTGCTTTCTTGTTCATGCCGGTTTTATACCGGTTGAGTTTTTCCGTTTAGTTTGGTTTTCCAAGTGTCTGCGGCAGCATTGAGCTGTTCGAAAACGGCTTCAAACATTTCGCTGCTTTGTTTGTATGGGTCAGGTACGGTTTTCTTCGGCAACCATTGGGCAAACAGCATGGTTTTGCTGCGTGCCGGCGGATGGATGTCGGCCACCATGTCGATTTGACAGGGCTCCATGACGAGAATCAAATCGGCCTGTTCGCACATTTGGGCGGTCAGTTGGCGTGCCGTATGGCCTGCAACGATAACGCCGTGTTTGAGTGCGGTTTTGATGGCTTGGAAATCGGCATCCTTACCTGCCAGTGCTTTTATGCCGGCGCTGCTGATGCGGTGGCCGGGTAGTTTTTTCTGCATAATCCGCTCTGCGGTGGGGGAGCGGCAGATGTTGCCTAGGCAGACGATGAGTATGTTGTGGTACATGATATTGTTTCGGTTTATGGTCTGAAAAAAGCGTGAGTCAGACTATAAGGTACTGCTTTTCCGTTTGTGCGGTGTGTACGGCTTTTATATGCCGTTTATGTAATTTGGTCGGATTGTGCGTGATTTTGTATCCTGCTGTCAAACGGGGTCTGACAGCAGGAGCTACTGCTTATTTAAACGTATTGTCGAGGGTGTTGACGTTGCTGATGGAGTTGGTAATTTGTGACATCACGCGGTTCCAACGGGTAACCGGGGCGGAGGTAACGTAAACGGTGTCTTCGGAACGCAGTTTGAATTCGCTGCCCAGCGCGTAAGAGGTCGCATCTTTCAGGTTGAGCTGGTAGATGTGGATAGGTTTGGCCGCATCTTCAGGTACGCGGCGGATTACGAATACGCCGGTTGCATCCGCATAGGCTTGGTTCATGCCGCCCACTTCGCCGAGCGCTTGGGTCAGGTTGAGGCCGTGGTTGCCGATCGGCAGGGTCGCTTGTTTGCCGACTTCGCCCATGATGTAGATTTTGTTGTTGCTGCTGTTAGGAACGTAAACGATGTCGCCATGGCTGAGGAGGTGGTTTTGCGACATATCGCCGTATTGCAGCATATTTTGCAGGGAAATGGTGCGGTCGACGCCGTTGTGCGTCCATTTGATGTGCTGGGTGTCGGCGCTTTGGGTAACGCCGCCGGCTTGGTTGATGGCATCCAAAATGGTCATCGGGATATTGGTAATCGGCAATTGGCCGGCTTGGTTGATGGCGCCGGAAACGGAAACGCGTTGCGAGCGGAACTCGGTAACGTTGATGGCGACTTGAGGGTTTTTGATGTAGCGTCTTAAAAGGTTGGTCAGGATGTTTTGCAATTCGTCCAAAGTTTTGCCTTTGGCTTGGATTTTGCCTGCCAACGGGTAAGTGATGTAACCGCCCTCATCCACCCAGGCGCCGCGGCTGACTTGGTTGGTTTGCGGGTTGCTTTGCTGGATGGGGGAGTTGAGGTCGGAGTGCGCCCAAACCATGATGTTGAGGACGTCGCCGCTGCCGATGCGGTAGCGGTAAGCGCTTTTGCTTTGCTCCAAGCCTTGGTTGGCTTGGGAAAGTACGGGCGGCGTACGCATTTTTTCAATCAGGTTGGGCGTGATGGGGTAAATGGCAACGCGGCTGTCAAGGTTGGTATCGGCTGCGGTGTCGTTGTCGGTGTAAACAATGGTTTTGGTTCGGGTTTTGATGGTCGAACCGGGAATGACTGTCGTGCTGTTACAGGCAGCCAGTGCAAATAGAGTAAGCAGGGAGAGCGTTTTTTTCATGTAGTAGTCCTTGCAGTATGGTGTCCGGGCCGTCTGAAAATGTTCAGACGGCCTTGTTGTTTTGTTGCCAAACCAAGTCGCAGATGCCGTCTTTAGGTACGAAGCCTGTCGGTGCGCGCAACAGAAGTTGGCGCAGGCTGTTTTGGTCGCTTTGGAGACAAGCGGTTTGGAGTTCCGACAGTATGTCAGATAATTGCGTCCATGGAAGCATTACTTCACTGGCGGTCATAATCCGGGGATGAGTGGTTTTTTGCACCTCGTCGCCGATGAGCAGTTCTTCATAAAGTTTCTCGCCCGGGCGCAGGCCGGTAATCTTGATTTCGATGTCGCCGTGCGGGTGTTGCTCGTCTTTGACTTTGAGGCCGCTGAGGACAATCATTTGACGGGCAAGGTCGATGATTTTGACGGATTCGCCCATGTCGAGGACGAAGACGTCGCCGCCTTTACCCATTGCGCCGGCTTGGATAACCAGTTGCGCCGCTTCGGGAATGGTCATGAAGTAGCGGGTAATGTCTTGGTGGGTCAGGGTAATCGGGCCGCCTTCGGCGATTTGTTTTTCAAATACCGGGACAACGGAGCCGGACGAACCCAATACATTGCCGAAACGCACCATGCAGAAGCGTGTTTTTTGTTCCGGCTCGGCGGCAAGCGCTTGCAGGCAGAGTTCGGCCATGCGTTTGCTGGCACCCATGGTATTGGTCGGACGGACGGCTTTGTCGGTGGAAATCAAAACAAAGGTGGAAACGCCCGCATCTACGGCAGCCTGCGCGCAGCAGAGGGTGCCGAACACGTTGTTTTGAATGCCTTCGATGGTGTTGAATTCGACCATAGGGACGTGTTTGTAGGCTGCGGCATGATAGACGGTATCGACTTGGTAGGCCTTCATGACACTGCTGAGGCGTTCTTTGTTTTGAACCGAACCCAAAAGCGGTACGACTTCGACTTGGCTGCCTTGCGCGGCTTGGGTTTCGCGCAATTCTTTGTCTATGCTGTACAGGGCGAATTCGGACAATTCAAACAACAACAGTTTGGTCGGACGGCAGTTGAGAATTTGGCGGCAAAGCTCGGAGCCGATAGAGCCGCCTGCGCCGGTCACCATCACGACTTTGTCGCTGATGTCGGCGCTCATCAATTCAGGGCGCGGTGCCACAGGGGCGCGGCCGAGCAAATCAACCACGGAGATTTTTTTCAATGAGCTGACGCTGATTTTCCCGTCCACCAAATCTTTCATGCCCGGAATGGTCAGGACTTCGCATTTGTATGCTTCTAGGCGGCGGATGATGTCTTTGCGTTCTTCAGGCGTAGAACTTGGAATCGCCAGTAGAATTTTGCGGACGCCGTAGCGGCTGATCAGCATCGGGATTTCGTTGGGGTTGTAGACGGCAAGGTCATAGATGACGGTGCGTTGGATTTTCGGGTTGTCATCGACAAAGGCGATGGCCGAGTATTCGTTAACCTGTTTGATGGCTTCCAACAATTGGCGGCCGGATTGGCCTGCACCGTAGATAATGACGGGGGTCATCTGCTTGCGGTGGTGGTCGGTCAGAATCGCGCGCAGGATCATGCGCGAACTGGTTACGCCGACCACCAAGACCAAGAAATAGACGATGGGCAGGGCAAGGTGCAGTTTTTGTTCAAAAACCAGGGTGGTCAGGCAGAACAAGACCGCTGAAATAATGCTGCCGAATGCGGCGGCGGTCAGGACGCGGACGCTGACGAAGCGCGTAACGGCACGGTAGAGGCCGATACGGATGAAAAGGATGATGGTCAGCAACGCGGTGCTGCCGAAAGCCAGCCAGTTGGCGATACTCAACCATTCGTCGGAGTATTGCACTTTAAGGCTTTGGGCAAACCAAAACGCCACGAAGATCATCAAGATATCGTGAATGACGAAGAAGGTTTTTTTTAGATTGCGCGGCAGAGCCAGCAGGGTTTCCAAGTTCATTTTATTTTTTACGTGTGTCTGAGTGTTGTAATGTGGCTTGGTACAGATTGTTTGAAGCAGGCTGTTTTGCTTTTTTCAGACGGCCTGAAGTTGCAGGCCGTCTGAAAATGATTATGCCGTGGCTTCAGTCAATACGGCTTCTATGTTTTCTTTGCAGAACGCAATTTCTTCATCGGTCAGGGTCGGATGCACCAAGAACATCAGGCTGGTGTCGCCCAGTTGGACAGCGTTTTTCAGTCGCTCTTTCGGACGCCAAGGCGTGTTGTCAAAGGCTTTTTCCAAATACACTTCGGAGCAGCTGCCTTGATAGCAGGGGACTTTGCGTGCGTTCAGTTCGCTGACGATGCGGTCGCGCGTCCAGCCGTCTTTCAGGCGTTCGGGTTTGACGAAGGCGTAGAACTTGTATTGCGCGTGTTCGATGTAGTCGGCCACTTCAACCAAACGGATGCTAGCGAATTTGCCCAAGCTTTCAGCCAGTTTGGCGGCGTTTTCTTGGCGGCGCGCCGTCCATTCGGGCATGCGTTTGAGCTGGATGCAGCCGATGACCGCCTGCATTTCCAACATGCGCCAGTTGGTACCGAAGCTTTCGTGCAGCCAGCGGAAACCGGGTGCGTGTTCGCGGTGGTACACGGCATCGTAGCTTTTGCCGTGGTCTTTGTACGACCACATTTTGCTCCACAGCTCTTTGTCGTTGGTCGTTACCATGCCGCCTTCGCCGCCGGTGGTCATGATTTTGTCTTGGCAGAACGACCATGCACCGACATGGCCGATAGAGCCGACGGATTTGCCTTTGTATTTCGCGCCGTGCGCTTGGGCGCAGTCTTCGATAACCCACAAGTTATGTTCTTTGGCCAACGCCATGATGTCGTCCATTTCGGCAGGCATGCCGGCAAGGTGAACCACGATGATGGCTTTAGTGTTTGGCGTCAGCGCGGCTTTGATGGTTTCGGCGCTGATGTTTTGGCTGTTCAAATCGACATCGGCGAAAACCGGATTGGCGCCGGCGGTCACGATACAGGACGCTGAAGCCAAGAAGGTGCGCGAAGTGACAATCACATCATCGCCTTGGCCGATGCCCATTGCTTTGAGGGCTACGTCCAAAGCCAACGTACCGTTAGAAAGGGCGACGGCGTATTGCGTGCCGACAAAGGCAGCAAATTCTTTTTCAAATTCGCGACATTCCGTACCTGTCCAGTAGTTGACTTTGTTGGACAGCAGGACTTTGGAAACGGCATCGGCTTCTTCTTGAGTAAAGCTTGGCCATGGGGAGAGTGATGTATTAAGCATTTGTTTTTCCTGCGAAAAGACTGGTTGAGCCTTTGGGGGCGATTTCTTCCAGCAGTTGGCGGTTGATCAGGGTGTATTTCTGACCGTTGATTTCGACGTATGCGCCGTCGTAAGGCGGGAACCAGAAGGCGCGGATTTTCTTCTCGATATTGTCGCCGTCGAGGATTTGCTTCATGGCTTCCATTTCGTCGCGGCTGACGTAGCGGCCGCCGATGTTGGGTGTGGTCGGCAATTTGGTTTTCGACTCGATGGCGCGGGCGATGATGCGTTGTGCGAACGGCTCCAGCGCCTGCATGGTTTTGCGTTCGAGCGATTGGGCGGTTTCTGTTTCGGCGGCGATGGGGAAGCGGTCCACTTCGATGATTTCGCCGGTGTCGATGGAGGCATCGACGTAGTGGGCGGTGTTGCCCCATTCGTTCAGCTCATCCATGATAGCCAGGTTGTAGCCGCCTGTGCCTTTGTATTCGGGCAACAGCGCAGGGTGGAAGTTGATTGTGCCTAAAGTCGGAATGCTCAGGAATTCATCACGCAGCTTGCGCCAGTAAAGGACGGACAAGCCCAAATCGTATTTCAGACGGCCTTCACGCATTGCTTCCAAAGCCGTATCGAAGGTGTACAGGGGCAGGCCCAATTCCTGCGCGGCAGCCGTGGTCGGCGAGCCTTGCAGATGACTGTCGGTCAAGACACCGACGATTTCGATATGGTCTTGTTTGGTCAAAAAACGAAGCAGGTTGGCGGAAACCTGTTTACGACCCATAAATAAGATTTTCATGGAGAAATGTCCCTTATGCATTTGCTTTTTCGGTGGCGGAAGTTGTCAGTGTAGTCAATTCTTCCAGGGTGTTTATCCAAAGGGTGGGCTGGTATTCACGGCCGTATTGCTCGGGCTCGGCTTGATGAATATTGTGCGGCTTAGGCATGATGCCTATGGAGAGCCAACCCAGTTTGTTGGGTGCGACAAAATCTTTTTTGATGTTGTCGCCGATGTAAATAAAACGTTTTGCGGCCGGATATTTGTTTTGCAGGAAAACGAAACGCTTGTCGTCGGGCTTTTCCGATTGCATGGCTTCCGAAATCAAAATGTCGTCAAACAAATCGGTCAGGCCCAAGGCCTGTATTTTCAACCGCTGTGTCAGGCTGCGGCCGTCTGTAATCAGGGCGCGTGCGGCAAAAGGGCGCATCAGCTTCCGTAAAAAAGACGGTTCGACATAGGGTCGGATGGCAGGCTGATGCAGTCGATATTGCCACAAGAGTGATTGTTTCTCTGATTCGTTTAATTTGCAATGATGACACAAATTGTCGAGCCAGTCTTTACTTTTATTGTCGGCAATTTCATATAGTACGCCGGCATCGTATTGCGGGTAAAGCGACGTAATCATCTCTACAACTGCCCGTATTCCGGAGCATTTGTAGTCATGTTCGGAGTAAAGCGTATCGTCAAGGTCAAAAACGATGACGGATTCTTCCGGCTTAATCATATTCTCTTACTAAAACCTTAGCATCATAACGAAGCATGATTAAATTGTTTTCCCAGTCGTCGGAGAAGGGGACGTCTTGGCCGCCGATATATTCTTGAATCAGCCAGCCCGGATAGTTGCCGCCTGCGGCGTAGGTCAGTGGGAAACCGCCGCCGAAACGCGGATTGATTTCCACGCCGTAGGTCGTATTGTCAGTTTTGCTGACGAAGAACTGCGCGGTAATGCAGCCGCGTGCGCCTTCCAATACGGCCATTTTTGCAACCAGCTCTTCATACAGGGCATTGCGCCGGGTTGCGCCTTTGCTGACTTCGCCGGTACGCACTTCCAAACGTTCGCGAGGAATGGCGCATTTCAGACGGCCTTGACGGTCGTAATACATATCGACGGTAAACTCGGAAAAAGCATTTTCAATATCGATGTATTGGGCGAACATCATTTTCGGATCTTCGGCAATGTCGGCAGTCAGATCGGCCGGTGTGTTGATTTTTTTCGCACCGATGGCGCGGCTGCCGTCGTAAGGCTTGGCAAAACACGGGAAGACCAGGCTGTCCCGTTCGTAAATTTCAGGCGAACGGATGCCGTATTGTGCAAACAGGCCTGCGGTCAGGCGCTTGTCGCGGCACAGGGTAATCAGTTTGGCGTCGGAAATGACGATGTGTATTCCTTCGGCTTCAAAACGGTCGCGTGCTTCGGCCAGCTTGAGCAGTTCGGTATCGATGGTCGGCACAATCAGGCCGATGTTGTTTTGTTTGGCCAGTTCGAAAATGCTGTCGATGTATTCGGCTGCGTCGATGCGCGGTACGCTGAAAGCGCGGTCGGCGACATGACAAGCTGAAGACATGTGGGGATTGAGGTCAGTGGCAAATACGCCGATGCCGTCTGAAAAACGTGCGGCTTCGGTTTGGAAGTCCTGCACCAATTCGACGCGGCGGCCTGCCGACAGAATCAGTATGTTATTTTTTTTCATCAGTTTTATTACCCGTGAAATAAGGCATAGTGGCTTCTCCTTCGGCTGAGATGCCTTCTTTGACGAAGACTTTTTTAACCGTCAGGAACAAAATTTTAATATCCAGCCAGAAGCTGAAGTGGTCGATGTACCAAACATCGTGGGCGAACTTTTCGTCCCATGAAATAGCGTTGCGGCCATTGACTTGCGCCCAACCGGTTACGCCCGGTTTCATTTCGTGGCGGCGGTTTTGGAAGTCGTTGTACAACGGCAGGTAGTGCATCAGCAGCGGACGAGGGCCAACCAAACTCATCTCGCCTTTTAAGACATTCCATAATTCAGGAAGTTCGTCCAAGCTGGTGGCCCGTAATTTTTTGCCGAAATCGGTCAGGCGTTCGCTGTCCGGTAGCGGGTTGCCGTCTTTATCGATTGCATCGCGCATGGAGCGGAATTTAATCATTTTGAACGGCTTGCCATCCTTGCCCGGCCGCTCTTGGATGAAGAACACGGGCGAGCCTAGGTTTTTGCGGATGAGGTACACCAAAATCAAAAACACGGGCGACAGGATAATCAGCCCTGAGGCTGAGGCAACAATGTCAAACAGGCGTTTGAAAAATTTATTCATGAGCTAATCTTTCAATCAGGTTGACGATTTTTTGATAGGCAACGTCGCGCTTGAAGCGGCGGACGATTTCTTCGGACTGAACAGGATCGTCTTTGCGCTTCAAAATATCTTTGGCGGCTTGAACGAAGCTGTCCACATCGCCAGAACGGTAGTTCGCATGCGGCAGCAGGGTAAGGACTTCGGCAACTTCATCGTTGACCTGGCTGTTCAGAATCGGTTTTTGCAAAGCCATATAGTCGGACAGTTTGTTGGTAATCGACTGCATGGCGTAAGAGTGGATGGCGTTAACGGAGATGTCGCAGCCCTTGGCGACCGACATCATTTCGGCGTAAGGAATGTAGCCGTAAAACTTGATGCCGTCGCAGGCATATTGTTTGAGCCTGTCTAAATCGGGGCCACCGCCCATGATGTGCAACTCGACGTTTTCGCCGGCGTCCAACAGCTTGCGAACGCCTTTGCACACGGTTTCCACGTCATAGCTGTAACTGAGCGTGCCCAAGTAGAAAAAGCGGGTTTTGTCGTCGCCGAAATTTTTGGCAGGCGCGGCATCGAGTTTGGGAAAGTCCGCGCCGATATAGACGACTTCGCCGGGTACATTCGGATTGGCTTCTTTGGCGCGGTCGAGATAAGTCTGCGATACGGCGACCAGCGCGTCGGCGTAGCGGTAGGCTTGGTTGGCGCGTGAAGCAAAGGGCAGCAGGTTGTGCGGTACTTTTTTCAAAAACGGTACGACTGAGGAGAAGGACTCCGGCCATACGTCCTGCACATCGACAATCAGCTTGTAGCCCAAACGCGCTTTGTGTTTGCCCAAGAGCAGGTTGGTGGCAATCAGCGGATAGGCGGAAAAGACGACGTCTTGTTCTCCCGGACGGCAGTTTTCCAACCATTTTTCAAAATGTTTGACGAAGCGGTGATGGCTGGTCACGCGCCCTAAAGACACGTTTTTGCTGTATCCGCTTTCTTCCAACAACATCACTTTCAGACGGCCTTGTGAGGCGGCCTTTGCATCTTCGGGCCGTCTGAAAGATTTGTCGTAGTGTTTGAAATTGCTGGTAATCAGCAACACGTCATGCGACTGCGACAACAGCTCGGCAAGATACCAGAAGCGGTTGAAATGCGGCTCGGACGGCAGCGAGCAATAAGGGGCGACGATGGTAATGTTCATGTTTCAGACGGCCTTACATTTTGTACGCAGCCATGGTGGTGCGGTAGATTTCGTCGTCGGAGCATAAAGTTTCGACATGTTTGTGCAGGGCTTTGCCCATTTGACCGCGCAACTCTGGATGTTTGATGAGTGTATCGACGGCTTCGATAAACGCTTCGTCATCGCCGAAAGGAATGCAGTAGCCGGTTTGGCCGGTGATGACCATTTCGGAAATGCCCGCCATGTTGTAGGTCACGACAGGTGTGTCGTAAAGGCCGGCTTCCAAAATATTGTTGCCGACGCCTGCACCGTGGTCGCCCACGCAATGCGGCGTGTTCACCAAAATATCGACTTCTTTGAAGTAGCCGGTCAAGTCGCGGACGCCGCCGAGGAAGGTAACCTTGTCTTCGATGCCCAAACGTTTGGCTTGGGCTTTGAGGTTGTCCATTTCTTCGCCGATGCCTGCAACGTTAAGGCGTACAGGCATACCGCGGTCAACCATTTTCTTGAGAATGTCCAACATCAGATGCACGGCGCGGACGGTGTCCAAACGGGAAAGCGTGCCCAGTTGGACATAGTCTTTGACTGTTTTTTCAGGAACGTAATCCGCTTTGTGCAGGGCGTTGTAAGTGTAGGTGATGCGGTTGGCAGGGAAACCGTAACGGATGAGTTTTTCGCGTTCGTGTTTGCAGTTGCCGATGATGTACACGCCCAGCTTGTTGAAAAGCTTGGCAATTTTCGGATAAGTTTCCGGATCAAGGCCGCGCGCATGGTAGAACACTTTGGTTTTCGGCGAGGCAAACTTGGCCGCAATGGCGCAGGCCGGAACGATACGCGCCATTTGGCAGTGAATCACATCAGGTTTCTCTTTTTTCAGCAGTTTCATGTAGGCAAACATGCCTTTGATGTAACCCAAAAGCCCGCCTTGATAAAAATCAATCGGCTGCCAACGGATGCCCAATGCTTGCGCTTCCTGAATCAAAGGGCCGTCTGAAGAGGCCAATACGATATCGTGTCCGCGTTGTTTGAGCAGGCGGCCGAGGCGAAAAGTGGCGTTTTCAGTGCCACCGAGGCCGGACATGGAGGTAGTCAGGATGATTTTCATGATGGTTTCTTCGTATCGTATAGTGTTTCGTTGTATGCGTAAGCGGCCATATCTTTCAGCTTGGGCGCGACAAATACGCTGTAAATAAAAATCAGCAGGCAGGGCAGCCAGATAAACGGCATACGCAAAATAGTGGACGGAATAAAACCGGCCAGCAGGAAAATGCCTAAGGCAACCCAAGCCAAAACGCGTGATTTGCCGGTTACTGCTCGGTTTGAGGCGGTATAGAGGAAATAACACGCCACAAAGGCAATAAAGCCGAGCAGGGAAATCATGCCGAAACCCAGATACAGCTCGATGATGAAGCTGTGCGGGTTTTCAAAGCCCAAGCTGCCGCTCAAATGGCCGCCGAAATATTCGCGGAAGTTTTTAGGGCCGTAGCCGGTCAGCAGCAGGGGCGGGTTGTTCCAGAAGTAGTTGTAAATCTCCTGACGGTAGGACACGGAGTTGTCGCTGCCCAAGTCGTACAGGAAGAGGTACACGCGGCTGGAAAAGCGTTCCAAAAACTGGTTGCCGTTGAGTGAGAGCAAAAATTCCGCAATTGCGCGAGACGGAATCATCGACAACACCAACGCCAGCAAACCTGCTACGCCGACCGTAATAAAACCGTTTTTGCGATAGGCCGTATAAACCAGCAAAATTAACAGGTAACAGCCGATGGCGGTACGCGATACGCTGGCGAAAATGGCCATGCCCAACAGCAGGAACAAGCCCCAGCCCAGCAGTTTTTCTTTGTGTTTCCGTCCTTGGAGTTGGAAGAAAAACAAAATGGCAGGCGCAAGGCAGACTGCGGTGGCGGCAAGGTTGTTCGGGTTAAAGAACAAGCCCTTGAGCGAGCCTTCGTCAATAGCCAACTCATCGCTGGCACTCACAAACTGAATACCGGTGGCCAGCTCTGCAAACGGCGGCACGGCGATAAACAGCGTAAATACGACGAGGAACTTCTGAATTGTCCTCAAAGGGTCGTCGGCGCGCTTCAATACTTGGTAAAACAAGTAGAAGAAAGCCGGAACCGCCATAAAAAACAAAATATCCATGTACTGCGTCGGCGTCAGCGATGTAATGCCCATGTGGATGGCAGGCCAGATGCACATGGCAGTCAGGGCGCAGAGCATAGCGAAAATCTTGCGCGGAATATGCTTGCTTTCCAGAAAAAATACGACAAAACCAAGCAGTACAAATATCAGGGTCAAGGGGTTGTCGATACGCGGCACGCCGACCTTGAAGGACAGCGCGGGCCCCAGCATATAGGCTGCGAGCATGATGTATAGGATGTAAGTGTATAAGTTCAGACGTTTTATTTTCATAGTCGTGCTGTTGTTATCGTAGAGACGTGAATCTCAGGTTGGCTATTTTGCCGAACGGTTTAATTTGGCTTTGATTTTTTCGGTCGCGGCAAATAATGCGTGTTTGTATTTTAGGAACAGGAAACCCAGTCCGACTGCCCATGCCAGCGCAAACCAAATATAGTTGTCGCGCGTACCCAGCCAAGTGTAGGCAAGGCAGATTATCAGGCAGAGCGTTGAGTTGGTATAAATCTTCAGGCGCGGCAAAGGTTGCCACAGGCGTGAAGAGAATTCGGTTTTCAAGATGAAAAACAGCCAAAAAGCCGTTGCGCTGGCCATAGCCGCACCTTTTGCACCGAATTTCGGCACCAGCAGATAGAGCAGGGCGGTATTGGCGATAAAGGCAACGATGTTGATGGCGGTAATCAGCCAAGTCGAGCGGACGACGTTCAAACCGATGCCGCTGACTTCGGTCAGCGTGTAAAACAGGGGGAAGAGCATACACGAGAGCAGGATAAATTGAACCTGCGTGTATTTTTCCGGCAGTATCCAGGTCGCCATCGGCGAGAAAATCCCGATAAGGCAAATCATTGCGCTGATGAGGACGGTCATGGAAAGCGTGATGTCGCCGATTTTGTCCAGATTGGTTTTTTCTTCCACCCATTTGAACACCAAAGGCGCCCAAATGGTGGAGAACACGCTTTGGAAAATCAAGGCGACGGCGCCAAAGCTGACTGCCATCGAATAAATACCCAACTCGTCCAAGCCCGAGATATTCTTGAGGACAAAGCGGTCAATCGACGTCAAACCCCAATAGGCCAAGTTGCCGAATGCCAGCGGCAGGCCGTAGCGCAGGCCGTCCCGATGCAGCTCAGGCGACCATTTCGCATGGGAAACGGCTTGCAGGTCTCGGCGCAGTTGATAGATCAACAGCGCAACGGTCAGCACTTGGGCGGCGGTATAGGCAAAAACCAGCGAAGTGGTATTGGCGGGCAAGCCGGAAGCAATCACGGCAAAAACCAACACCAAAATCAAAAATTTCGGCGCAAGCTGGCTGAGTGAAAAAGCCAGTGCCTGCTCTTTCATCCGCAAAATCAAGGCTAAAAAACGGATAATCAGCGTGGTGGCCAAGAAAATCAGGAAGAGAATTCCCAAATTCGCACTGGGGATGTCGAAAATGATTTCAGACGGCCATGATGCGTTTATCAGCAACACTAAAACCACAACCGCCACCGTCAGAATTAATGGCGATAAAAAAACGGATTTGAACAGCGCGGCCTTGTCTTTAACGGCGTAATAGTCGCGAATATAGGATTGGTCCAAACCCAGGCCCAGCAACAGGATGCTCAATCCGGCAATGGTCTGCAAGAGTACAATACGGCCGATGTCTTCCGCAGGGAAGTACCATGAGATGAGCGGCAGGGAAAGCAGGCCGAAAGCGGCGCTTCCTATCGGGCCCAATGCGTAGCCGAGGATTTTTTTCGCGTTCATATTATTTGTTTTCAGACGGCCGGAAGTTCGAGCTGAGCGTTTTTCGTAAGAGATGCGTTGTCACCGTTGCCGGTTTCCCAAGGCCGTCTGAAAAACAAATGGCCTTGGGAACCCGGCCGCCGTCCCGGTGGGGAAACCGGAGGCAGCCGGATGCGTCTGAAGCAAGATTATGCTTTGATGACTTTAGGATTTTTCACTGGGAATTTGCCGCGCGTATCGACAATCAGCTTGGCATGTTCGGTTATCATGTCATAGTCGAATTTGTCGTGATCGGTGGTCAGAACCACGCAGTCGTATTGGGCGACAGTTTCAGGGGTCAGCGCTTCACTCTTCAGGTCGAAGTAGTGGTGGCCTGGGATGTGTGGGAACTCTGGAACGTGCGGGTCGGAGTAGGAAACCACTGCGCCCAGTTTGTGCAGGCGGTCCATCACTTCCACAGACGGGCTTTCACGCATATCGTCCACGTTTTTCTTATAGGCGATACCCAAAACCAAGATTTTGCTGTCTTTGATGGAACGGTTGTGGTCGTTCAAAGCCAGGCCGACTTTTTCGATAACATAGTCGGGCATGTGGGAGTTCACTTCGCCTGCCAGCTCGATGAAGCGGGTGTTTACGCCGTATTCGCGGGCTTTCCAAGTCAGGTAGAACGGGTCGATAGGGATACAGTGGCCGCCCAAGCCGGGGCCCGGGTAATAAGCAACGAAGCCGAACGGTTTGGTTGCGGCGGCATTGATGACTTCGTGAATGTCGATGCCCATTTTATCGGCAACGATTTTCATCTCGTTCACCAAGCCGATGTTTACGGCGCGGTGGATGTTTTCCAAAAGTTTGGTCAGCTCGGCCGCTTTGGTGGAGCTTACCGGAACAACTTTATCGATGGCGGGTTGGTACAGTGCCAGGCCGACTTCCAAACAAGCAGGGGTATGGCCGCCAATGACTTTGGGGATGGTACGGGTTTCGAAGTTAGGGTTACCCGGGTCTTCGCGCTCAGGAGAGTAAACCAAGAACACGTCTTGACCGACTTTCAAGCCGCCTTCTTCCATGCGCGGCAGCAATTCTTCTTCGGTAGTGCCGGGGTAGGTGGTGGATTCCAAGGACAGCACTTGACCGGCGCGCAGGTAAGGTTTGACCGCGTCGGTAGTGTCGATCACAAAGCTCATGTCCGGTTCGCGGTATTTGTTCAGCGGAGTCGGTACGCACAAAATCACGGCTTCTACTTCGCCGATGCGGGAGAAGTCGGTGGTGGCTTCAAACAGGCTGTTTGAAGCGGCGGCAATTTTGTCGGAAGGAATATGCTCGATGTAGCTTTCGCCTTTGTTGAGCTTGTCGACTTTGGTTTTGTCGATGTCGAAACCCAAAACTTGGTAACCGATGTCCACATAGCGCAGCATCAGTGGTAAACCGACGTAGCCTAAACCGACGATGCCGATTTTTGCGGTCTTATCGGCAAATTTTTGTATCGTAATGTTTTTCATGATGTCTTTCGTGTAATGAATGAGTAAATCGGGAGTGTTTGCCCGATGCCTGAGTTGTTTGCTGCTGCCGTATCGTGTGAAGCCTCAAAACCGTACTTATAATCCCAGCAGACGAAATCATAAGCATTTATCAGATTCGTCTCAATCAAAAAAGTTTAACGGTCGTTCAGACGGCCTCTGAGGTATGGAAACGGTATTTTTGAATATTTAATTTTAAAAGGTTTTATGCAACCACATGTTTTAATTTTGGATATTTTTCTGTCAAATGCTTGGTTTATGAAATCAAGCTGTCGGTTATGTCGTTTAAAACCCTTCTAGAATAAAAACTTTTAATAAATTTTCTCGGCTTAACTTATTTTAAAAGTTTATTATTTCGTGAAGAAAAAAAGAATTTTGTTGACAATCAGGTTAATTATAATGAGCCTAAGTCAAAGTTTTAAATTGAAATACGCTATAGTCATTATAATAGATTGATGAATAAATCACATTTATTGCTGTATAAACAATAGAATAACTCTATTGAAAATAATTAAATTATTTATGACAAGCAATCAGACGGATTTTTCCGTAGAACCCATTTGATGTCCTGCCCGATGATTTCTACCGATTGACTGTGCCAAGGGCCGTCTGAAAGTAGGGCGGCCGGATTTTCAGGGAGGGAGAAAAGAGGTTTGCCTGCGCCTAACAGTTTCGGCGCTTGGTAGAGGACGATTTCATCCACCAAGTCATCCTTCAGGAAGGCTGAGGCAAGTGTTGAGCCGGCTTCTACCAGAACTTCGCCAAAGCCAAGCTCTGCCAGTTGCGGCATGAGGGAAGGAAGATTGATGCGGCCGTTGATGTGTTCAGACGGCCTGATGATGCGGATATGTTCAAATTTACCCAGCGCCTGCAAACGTTGTTCGTCTGAGGAAAGGGTAACGATAACGGTCGGGCTGTCGGTATCGGTCACGAGGTGGCAGTCCAAAGGGATTTGCAGCCGGCTGTCTAAGACGATGCGCGCAGGTTGGCGCAAGGTGGGGAAGCTGCGGACGTTGAGTTTCGGGTTGTCGGCAAGTACGGTACCGATACCGGTCAAAACGGCGCAACTTTCGGCGCGGAGAATTTGTACGTCTTCGCGCGCCGCTTCGCCGGTAATCCAAAAGCTGCGGCCGTCTAAAAGGGCGGTTTTGCCGTCCAAACTGGCGGCGCATTTGAGGCGGATAAACGGTCTGCCGCGTTCGATACGCGACAGAAAGCCACGGTTGAGCTCGCGCGCCTGCGCTTCCAGCAAACCGCTTTCGGTACGGATTCCGGCGGCTTCCAGCATGGACAAACCTTTGCCTGCGACCAACGGGTTAGGGTCGGTCATGGCGGCGACCACGCGTGCTACGCCGGAATGAATCAGCGCTTCGGCGCATGGCGGTGTACGGCCGTAATGGCTGCAAGGCTCCAGCGTGACATAGGCTGTTGCGCCTTTTGCCGCCGCTCCGGCTTGCCTCAATGCGTGAACTTCGGCGTGCGGCTCGCCTGCTTTGACGTGGAAACCTTGTCCGACGATTTGGGCGCCGTGTGCAATCACGCAACCGACGCGGGGATTGGGGGAAGTAGAAAACCGCCCAAGCTTGGCCAGCTCGAGGGCGGTTTGCATCATTTGGGTATCAAGTGCGGAAAACATGGTTTCAGACGGCCTTATTTGGCTTTGCATTCGGCGATGACTTGGGTGAATTCGGAAACGTCTTTAAAGCTTTTATAGACGGACGCGAAGCGGACATAGGCAACTTGGTCGATTTTTGCCAGCTCCTCCATCGCCATTTCGCCGACGATGCGCGAAGCGACTTCTTTTTTGCCCAAACGGTAGAGGCGCTGCTCGATCAGGGCAACGGTTTCGTCGATTTGTTCTTGCGTGACAGGGCGTTTGTGCAGCGCGCGCTCAAGGCTGGTCTGCAGTTTGTGCGGATTGAAGGGAACCCGTGTGCCGTTGGATTTGATGACTTGCGGCATCCGCATTTCAACGGTTTCAAAAGTGCTGAAGCGTTGTCCGCATTCCAAGCATTTGCGGCGGCGACGGATGCTGTTGGTGTCTTCCAGCCATCGCGAGTCGGTTACTTGAGTGTTGGGGTGTTGGCAAAACGGGCACTTCATCGGGTTTCCTTGTCATACGCTCGGCAAGGTCGCTAAGCAATTGAATTTATTGTTTGTGAACTATTATTGTAGCGGATTGCGTTATTTTCGTATAGTAAAGGCTTTTGCGTAGAATTTAGGTATAAAAAGGCCGTCTGAAAGGGCAACTTTGGCGAAGTCGGGCTTTTCAGACGGCCTTGTGTTTTTCAGTCAATCAAACGTCAAACCGATACGCCGACGGCACGGGCGATTTCCAAACCTTCTTCCGCGCTCATGTAAACCGGATTGTCGGGGCGGTCGCTGAGGACAATGTCGCCGTCTTGAAACATCACTAATTCATTGACTGCCAATTGCGACCAGGTTTCATCTCGTGTCAGGGGCAGGGTGGCGATGACGGAAACTTTATCGTTCGGGGTGGTCACCTCTGAAAAATCGACCATGACATCATCGTCCAGCAAACGTGCTTTGCCAAACGGGGCTTTGCGCACGATGTAGTGAAGCAAAGTACTGGCATGGGCAAACAGGCAGTCGCCGTTGGACATCACGAAATTAAACAAGCCGTAGCGGCGGATTTCATGGGTTAGGCCGGCAATGGCGTCAAACAAAACTTCAGGTTCGGGCTTGGTGGCAAAGCGGCTGCGCAGGCGGTTGAGAATAAAGCAGAACGCGCGTTCGGAATCGGTTGAGCCGACGGCATGGTAGTACTCGCCCTGCTCGGGGAAAAAATCAATCAAATGGCCGTTGTGGGCAAACAGCCAATATTCGCCCCACATCTCGCGCATGAAGGGATGAGTGTTCGCCAATGAGGTCTGGCCTTGTGAGGCCTTGCGGATATGGGCGATAACGTTTTCAGATTTGATTTGGTAGGCGCGTACCAAGTCGGCAACGGGCGAGTTGGCGCTGGGTTTGTCGTCGTGAAACAAGCGCACGCCTTTGCCTTCGAAAAAGCCGATACCGAAGCCGTCGGCGTGGTGGTCGGTAATGCCGCCGCGACGGCGGAAGCCTTCAAAAGAAAACATGATGTCTGTGGGAGTGTTGCAATTCATGCCGAGCAGTTGGCACATGGTGTTAACCTTTATTTTTGGGGTATTTATAGGGTTATTATGGTGTATCGGGCAGGCAGTTTCAATATGTAGAGTGTGATATGTTTATAACTGTCTCATACTTGGCGGGCCGTCTGAAAAATTGCTGTCAAAAATTCAGACGGCCTTAAAGTGTTTCCAGACCGGCCGGCATTGTTCGGGTAAGTCGGGGCAGGCGCCGAGTATGCCGCCGCTGAAGTCGTTGGGGCGGTGGAAGTCGCTGCCTGCGCTGGCGAGAAAGTCAAAGCGGTCGGCAAGCAGGGCATAGTTGAGGCGGTCGTTTTTGCAGCAGTTGCCGCTGTGCACTTCAATCCCTGCGCCGCCGAGATTTTTGAATTCTTGAAACAGGTTTCGTTTGGCGGTGGCGGATAATTCATAGCGCATCGGGTGGGCGATAATGGCCATGCCGCCCGCGCCTGTAATCGCGGCTACGCAGTCTTCCAGTGTGGCCCATTCATGTCTGACGGAACAGGATTTGCCGTCGCCCAGGTATTTGGTAAACGCCTGCTGTTTGTTTTTGACATGGCCTGCGCGGATGAGGAATTCGGCAATGTGGGTGCGGCTGGCCATTTCTTTGTTGGCGGCCAATGCCAGCGCGCCTTCATACGCGCCTGTTATGCCTTTTTTCTTCAGTTTCGCCGCGATGGCTTCCAATCGTTTCAGACGGCCTTTGCGGACTTCGGCAAGCAGGTTTTGCAGGGTTTCGTTGTGTTCGTCAAAGTCCAAGCCGACAACGTGGATGGTACGGCCGCGCCAAGTGACGGATATTTCTACGCCGTTGATGAAGGGGAGGCCGAGGGTATCGGCTTCGGCACGAGCTTCGGCCAGTCCGCCGGTGTGGTCGTGGTCGGTCAGGGCGAGTAGGGTGCAACCGTTTTGACGGGCGAGTCGGACGACTTCGGTTGGGGAGAGCATGCCGTCTGAAACGGTTGAATGGCAGTGTAAATCAATCATGGTTTTGCTTGGAATTTTCTCAAAAAAGGCCGTCTGAACGTTTCAGACGGCCTTGATTTGTTAGAACAGAGAGTCCAGTTGTTGTTTGTTATTGTTGCCGGTATTGCTTGGCAGAACTGGGGTTTCGTCTAATTCTTCACGGGCTGGCGCATTGCCGCTCTCGGTACGGCGGCGGTTTTCATTCGGAACCGCGCGACGGGCAGGTTGAGCGGGACGCGGTGCAACGCCGCTGTTGTCCAAGGCCAGGTCGGAGCTGGTGGTCATGCGTTCGCGCATGTACACTTCGCCGCCGTTCGAAACCACGCCTTCAGGGGCTTTCATCGGTTTGACGCTGGTGCCTTTCAGGGCGAAGCGCATGTATTCTACCCATACCGGTACGGCGATTGTACCACCGTAACCTGCACGACCCATGCTGCGCGGTTTGTCAAAGCCGATATAGACGGCAGTCACAACGCTAGGGTTGAAGCCGACAAACCATGCGTCTTTGTTGTCGTTGGTGGTACCGGTTTTACCGGCGATGTCGGCGCGGCCGAGTGCGGCTGCACCGCGTGCGGTACCGACACGGACAACGTCCTGCATGATTTTGTACATGATGTAGGCGTTGCGCGGGTCAATGGCCTGAGGCGCGTTCTCACCGGCTACCAAAGGCTGCATTTGCGCTCTCAGACGGCCTTGGCTGTCGTAGATTTTGTCGATGACGTGGGCGGACACTTTGTAACCGCCGTTGGCAAAGACGCTGTAACCTTCTGCAATACGCAACGGCGTGGTTTCGCCTGTACCCAAAGCCATAGACAGGCTGGCAGGGATTTCAGACGGCTTGAAGCCGAAGCGTTGGATGTATTGTTGCGCGTAACCGATACCGATAGACATCAGGATGCGGATGGACACCATGTTTTTCGAAGCGGTCAAAGCCTGGCGCAGCGTGATGTAACCGGAGTAGCGGCCGTCTGAATTTTTCGGGTTCCACGCTTTGCCGTTTGCACCTTTGCCCGGCAGGGAAATCGGCGCATCGTTAATCATGGTGGAAGCAGTCATGCCTTTTGCCAAAGCGGCGGAATAAACGAACGGTTTGAACGTCGAGCCGGGTTGGCGCATGGCTTGAGTTGCGCGGTTGAAGGTTTTGCTGTGGTAGTCGTAGCCGCCGACCAATGCACGGACTGCACCGGTTTTCGCATCTAAAGACACCAATGCGCCTTGCAGCAAAGGCTCTTGAACGACGGTAAAGGTATCGCCGCTGCCTTTAACGCGGATGACGGAGCCGCGGCGGATGCGGTCTTCGCCCATTTTTTCGTTGTTGACGGCACGGGCGGCAAAGCCTAAAGCGTGGCTGTTCAACGTGACTTTACGGCCGCTCGGCAATTGAATCTGTACACCTTTGCGGGAGGCTTCCAATACAACCGCCGGAATCATTTTATCGACGGTGTAAAGTGTAGAAAGGTATTGGCTGACGGTTTCTTCTACGTTGTCGCTTTTGCTCAGGTCAATGTAGTTTTCTGCACCGCGGTAGCTGCTGCCGCGGTCGAAATTGCGCAGGACTTTGCGCAGGGCTTCGGTGGCCACGCGCTGGTGTGCAGTATCGACGGTGGTATATACCTTGAAACCTTGCGTGTAGGCATCTTCGCCGTATTTCTCAAACAGCTCTTGGCGCACCATTTCGGCAACGTACAGGGCACTTTGATCGATGTTTTGTACAAAACGCTCGTAATGCAACTCTTCTTTCAAAGCTTGATCGCGTTGCTGCAGGGTAATCATGCCTTCTTCCAGCATATTGTTCAGAATATAAGCCTGACGCAGTTTGGCACGCTCAGGGTTCACAATCGGATTGTAGGCGGAAGGGGCTTTGGGCAAGCCGGCCAACATGGCGGCTTCGGCCAATGTTAACTCGTTAACATTTTTGTTGAAATAAATTTGGGCTGCAGATGCAAAACCATAAGCGCGTTGACCCAAATAGATTTGGTTGAAGTACAGCTCCAAAATCTTATCTTTGCTCAAAGACTGCTCGATTTTGTAGGCCAACAGGGCTTCGTTGAACTTACGGGTGAACGAACGCTCGCTGCTCAGGTAGAAGTTTTTGGCAACCTGTTGCGTAATCGTACTGGCACCGGATTGAACGCCGCCGGCCATGACGTTGCCGATCGCAGCACGCGCCACGCCCCAAACGTCCACACCCCAGTGGTCGTAGAAGCGTTTGTCTTCGGCGGCAATCACGGCATTTTTCAAAACTTTGGGAAAGTCACCGATTTTGGTAAATTCACGCCGTTGCTCGCCGTAAACGCCAATCACTTGGCCGTCTGAAGAATAAATCGTCAGCGGCATTTTGGGTTTGTAGTGTTGTAAAGTGTCCAAAGACGGCAGCTTCGGATAGGTGACCAAAATTGCAATTGCAAGCAGCCCCACACCGAAAAGAGCCAGTCCCAATAAGAGACCCAGGCAGGTCGTTATAATCTTTTTAATCATGACTAAGTAATAATTTGCCATTAATGGCGATAAATAAAGTAAAATGGGAAACGATTTCTATCAGCCACAGTCAATACTGTGCAAAGAATAAGAAGTCCTTTACGGATAACGAAACAGTTACTCACTCCTAAATGATACAGGGAAGTCAAATCATGCGCTTATTTAAAAGCACGAAAGATACCAAAACAGGCAAGGCTTCTAGCGGGTTGAACAACCGCTCTGCCATCGGCGTCGATATCAGCCAACATGCCATTAAGATGGTACAACTGACAGGCCGTAGTTTAAACCAAATTCAGCTGGAAAAATACGTTATTACCAAATTGCCTAAAAATATTGTCAAAGGCAACAAAATTCAAGACTACGATCAGCTTGCTACTTACATCCAGCATACTTACGCACAATTACGCAGTTCTTGCAAAAATATTGTTGCGGCCGTGCCACAAAACTTGGCGACAGTCGAGCAAATTATTTACAACCCGCGTGATACCGATTTGGACTTGGAAGAGTTTGTCGAAGCGGAAGTCGGCCAATTTGCGCCGATTGAAGAAATGAACTACGACTTTCAAGCTGAAGAAGTCGGTTCGGGCCAGCATGTTTTAGCTGTTGCCGCCAAAAAAGACGATGTCGAGCCGCGCATTGAAATGTTCGAGAATGCGGGCCTGCCTTTGTCGGCTTTGGATTTGGACTTGCTGGCGCAACGCAATGCCTTCGTCTATTGGATGAATACGCATGCCCCCGAGATGGCAGATGAAAAAGTTGCCGTGTTCGGCATTCATGCGACGCAAATGTATGCCCTGATCCTGCAAAACGGCCGTATTCTTTACAAACAAGAAACGCCGGTCAGCACGGAGCAGCTCAATCAGCTGATTCAGCGTACTTATCAGGTAACGGAAGAAAAAGCCGCGCAAATGATGGCTTCTCAAAACAAGCCTTCCGACTACCAATCTCAGATTGCCGACCGTTTTAACGTACAGGTTGCACAAGAAGTTCAGCGTGTTTTGCAATTTTACTATACCACGCAAGCCACTGATTCATTTTCCAATATCAAACACATTCTGCTGACCGGCTTTACCGCTCAGCAGGCAGGTTTGGCGGAAAGCATTTTCTCGCAAACCAATACGGCGACAGAATATCTGCATCCGATTTCATATGTGGAACGCAGTGCAAAAGTAGAATTGCCGCAGCTTCAAATTGATGCACCGTCACTGACCTTGGCGTTCGGATTGGCATTAAGGGGACTTTGAGAACATGATTGAATTAACCAGAATCAACCTTCTCCCGTATCGGGAAGAGATTAAACAGCGCAAGCAGCAGCAATTCAAAGTATTGATGCTTGGCGCTTTTGCCGTGGGTTTGGGCTTGGCGGCCGCAACCTATCTCGGTATTGACAACGCCATCAGCAATCAAGAAGGGCGCAACAACTTCCTGCAAACCGAAATCGACAGACTCGATAGGGAATTGGGTGAAATCGATAAACTTCAGCAAGAAAAAGAAGCCTTCTTGGCTAAAAAGCTGAAAGTGGAAGAATTGCAGGAAAAACGCTATCAAGCGGCCTATATCCTTGATTCTTTGAATACGCTTACGCCCGATAATACTTATTTGACCGCGTTGGAAGCCGAAAGCCCGACCAGCTATAAAATCAGCGGCCATGCCATCAGCGACAATAAAATTGCCGTTATGATGCGCTCCCTGCCGAGTACAGGTATTTTCTTGCAGCCTGAATTGTTGAGCATTAAAAAAGTAGATAATTACCAAGAATTTACTTTGAAATCTTCAATCAACCAGGTGAATACGCCGGCTCCTGCACCGACTGCCCAAAGTAGCGGTGAAGTGGCCGAACCTGTGGCCGAACCTGCTCCGGAGGCTCAATAATGGCATCTAAAAACCTAAAACAATTGGACGTACAAAACCTGTACCTGCTCAATATGCCTTCAAAACTTTTGCTGGCAGGTTTATTGATTGTTGGTATGTTGGCTTTGGGCTATGTCGGTGTCTTTAAAGATCAGATTGAAACCTTGAATACGCAGGAAGCCAAAGAAGATGAGCTGAAGGAAACCTTTACACGTAAAAGCATTCAGGCGGCAAGTTTGAACAATCTGAAGGCCGAATTGGCTTCGATTCGTTCTGCATTCGACGTTTTGTTGAAACAATTGCCGACTGACGCGGAAATTCCGAACCTGATTCAAGAGCTGCATCAGGCAGGTTCGACCAACGGCTTGCGTTTGGACAGCGTTGCACCGCTCCAACCTGAAAATGATGGCCCGATTCAAAAACTGCCGTATCAGATTTCCATCACAGGCAAATACGCTCAGATCAGCCAATTTACTCGTGATGTAGGCGATTTGTCGCGCATTATTACGTTGGATTCTTTGAAGCTCGTAAACGCAGGCGAGGATAAAGAAGGCAAAGGCAATAAAGGCGAGTTGACATTGAGCGCGATTGCGACGACTTACAAAGCCCGTCCTGCCGAAGAGATTGCCGCTGAATTGGCTGCGCAACAGGCGCAGGAAGAAGGCAAATCTGCCGAGAATGAGCAAAAATAAAAGAATAGGGAAATCATGAAAAAAATCATCTTACTCTTAAGTCTTCTTCCCTTGGCAGCCTGCACGCAAAGCTATGAAGATTTGACTCAATGGATGACGCAAACCCGTCAGGAAGCGAAATCCAAGATTATTCCGTTTGAAGAGCCGACTGTTACATTGCCCAAGCCGTATAACCCTCCAAATTTTAAAGGCTTGAATGCGTTTGATTCACGCCGTTTGGATACTGCCCCCAAAGGCGGTAATGCGCCGGATGTAAACCGTCCGAAAGAAACCTTGGAAGCATTCAGTCTGGAAAACATGGCTTTTGTCGGAACGCTTCAAAGCGGCGGCAAGATTTCCGGATTTATCAAAGTCAACGACCATGTTTATACCGTTTATCCCGGAAACTACATCGGTCAGAATTACGGCAGAATCCAAAGTATTACTGAAGATAAAATTATCCTGACCGAGCAAGTTGAAGACAGCTACGGCAACTGGGTGTACCGGAAGGCCGAATTGCCGTTGAGCAGTAAAGAGGCAGATTCTTCCGATAGCTCAGATAGTTCGAATTCAAATTAATTTAGGGGTCTCACTCGATTATGAAAACCAAGCACATGACAAAATTATTTGCCGGCTTCAGCGTTGCCCTCGCTGTTCAGACGGCCTTTGCAGGCAATATTACCGATATCAACGTTTCCACTTTGCCTGACAACCAAAAAATCATCAAAATCCGTTTCGACAAAGACGTCACCACACCTCATGGTTTTGTAACATCTACTCCGGCGCGTATTGCATTGGATTTTGCCAACACCAATATCCGTTTGCCCCAGCCTGTTTTGGAATATGCCGACCCCTTGCTGAATCAAATTACTGCGGCACAAAACAACGACCGCGCACGCGTGGTTTTGGGCTTGAACAAAATCAGCCAATACAATACTGAAATTCGCGGCAACGAAGTTTGGGTATTCGTAAACGAATCTACTGACCAAACCAATGCGGCCGTTGTAAATGAACGTGCGGCTACACCGTCTACCGCGCGCGCTACTCAGGCTTATCAAGCCGTTTCGGCCGCCAATATCGATTTCCGCAAAGGCGCACGCAATTCCGGCATTATTGAATTGTCTGCCCCGGGTTTCAGCGGACAGCCGGACATTAAACAGCAACGCGACCGCGTCGTTGTAACCTTGAAAAACCATACGCTGCCGACACAAGCGCAACGCAGTTTGGATGTGGCCGACTTCAATACGCCTGTACAAAACGTTACGCTCAAACGTATCGGCAATTCTACCCAGCTCATTATCCGTAACAATAATGCGAATTGGGACATCAATACCAAAGCCTCTTCCGGCCGTTTTGTATTTGAAGTATCGCCTAAAGCCGCCAATACCGAATCCGGCGGCTTGAACCAAAATGCAAACAAATCGTTTAAAGGCCGTAAAATTTCCTTGGATTTCCAAGATGTAGAAGTCCGTACCATTTTGCAGATTTTGGCGAAAGAGTCCGGCTTGAATATTGTTGCCAGCGATACCGTCAAAGGCACCATGACCCTGTCCCTGAAAGATGTACCTTGGGATCAGGCATTGGATTTGGTCATGCAGGCGCGTAATTTGGATATGCGCCGTCAAGGCAACATTATCAATATCGCACCTCGCGATGAATTGTTAGCAAAAGACAAAGCCTTCTTGCAGGCTGAAAAAGAGATTGCCGAATTGGGTCCGCTGTATTCTCAAACCTTCCAGTTGAAATACAAAAACGTGGAAGAATTCCGCAAAATTTTGCGTTTGGAAGAATACGACAGCAATAATTCCAATACCCGCAACACTCTGTTGAGCAACCGAGGCAGCGTCTTAATCGATCCGGCCACCAATACGCTGATCGTAACCGACAACCGCGGCGTGATTGAGAAATTCCGCAAACTGATTGATGAATTGGACGTTCCGACCCGTCAAGTGATGGTTGAAGCGCGCATTGTCGAAGCAGAAGATACCTTCTTCCGCAATTTGGGCGTTAAATTCGGTTCCGGTGGTGCGAGCGGCCGTACGGCATGGGGCAGCAACTGGAGCAATGCGCAAGCCAACCATAACACCAATGCTTCGTTTAACCGTGGTGATGTCGGCTATCCCACTTGGTCTTTGGATCCGAACGTCAGCCTGCCGACCGCAGCCGCAGTCAACAGCATTGCGCTGGTGCGTGCGTTCTCGTCCGGCGCATTGGGTTTGGAAATCAGTGCGTCTGAAGAACAAGGTAAGAGTAAAACCATTTCCAATCCGCGCGTGCTGACACAAGATCGTAAAGAAGCCAAAATTGAATCCGGTACGGAAATCCCTTACCAAGAGGCATCTTCCAGCGGTGCGACTTCGATTACCTTCAAGAAAGCCGTTTTGGGCTTGACCGTAACGCCGAACATTACACCTGACGGTCAAATCATCATGAATGTTAAGATTAATCGCGATACCCCGATCGACTGTACCGTGGATTCTCTGACAACCAAGTGTATCAACACCAAACACTTGAATACCCAAGCCATGGTTGAAGATGGCGGTACGCTGATTGTCGGCGGTATTTACGAAGAAGAAAGTACCAATGCAGTGAATAAAGTACCTGTTTTAGGCGATATTCCCGTTGTCGGCAATCTGTTTAAATCACGCGGCAAACGTGAAAACCGCCGTGAGCTGTTGATCTTCATCACGCCGCGCATCATGGATAATGTGGGTAACAATCTGCGTTACTGATTTTTAAAATGACAAACAGGCATATCTGCAAAGGTATGCCTGTTTTGGTTTTCAGACGGCCTGAGATGAAAAGGCCGTCTGAAAAACGACGAACTTTTCCACGAAACCACCATATCGTATAAAATGACCCTCATGGAAAAAATCAACGGTAATTTAATCTTAATCGGGCTGATGGGCGCGGGCAAAACCACTTTGGGCAAACAGCTTGCCCAAATGTTTGAATGCCCGTTTTACGACAGCGACTACGAAATCTGCACTTCTTCGGGCGTATCCATTCCGACCATTTTTGAGATGGAAGGGGAGGAAGGCTTCCGCAACCGCGAAACCAATATGCTGAAAAAGCTCGCTTCCCGGCATAACATCGTTTTATCGACCGGTGGCGGCTCCGTATTACGCAGTGAAAACAGACAGATTTTGCGCCAAAACGGTATGGTTGTTTATCTGCATGCCAGCCCCGAAACCTTGCTGGAGCGTACCCGTTACGACAGCAACCGGCCGCTGTTGCAAGTTGCCGACCCTTTGGCCAAACTGCAAGAGCTGTATGATCAACGCGATACGCTGTACCGTCAAACCGCCCATCTCGTCATCGAATCCGACAGCTGCCACAAAACGCTCAAACGCCTGATACAGGCTTTAGGCGAATAAACACGCTTTGCAAAGGAACACCATGCGCACACTGACTGTCCAAACCCCGTCCCATCAATACCCCATCTTTATCGGGCATAAACTGATTGAGCAGGCCGATGCGCTGCTTCAGCCCTATTTAGGCAAAAAAGCAGCCATCATTACCAACGAAACCGTTGCGCCGCTTTATCTCAAACAGCTTCAGACGGCCTTAGACAGACTGGGCGTGCCGCATTTCAGCATCATCCTTCCCGACGGCGAAGAATATAAAAACTGGCAGACGCTCAACCTGATTTACGATGGCCTGATGCAAAACCGTGCCGAACGCAAAACCACTTTAATCGCTTTGGGAGGCGGCGTGATAGGCGATATGGTCGGCTTTGCCGCGGCGACTTATCAGCGTGGCGCACCTTTTATCCAAGTGCCGACCACATTGCTCAGCCAGGTCGATTCTTCGGTCGGCGGTAAAACCGCCATCAACCATCCGCTCGGTAAAAACATGATTGGCGCGTTCTACCAGCCGCAAGCCGTTTTGGCCGATTTGACCGCCCTGCAAACGCTGCCGCAACGCGAACTTTCCGCAGGCATGGCGGAAGTCATCAAATACGGCGTATTGGGCGATGCCGAATTTTTTGCCTGGTTGGAAGAGAATATGGCCGACCTGATGGCGCAACACCAAGAAAAAATGGCAGAAGCCGTTTACCATTGCTGCAAAATGAAGGCCGATATTGTTGCCCAAGACGAAACCGAGCAGGGCATCCGCGCATGGCTTAATCTCGGCCACACTTTCGGCCATGCCATTGAAGCCGAAATGGGCTACGGCGTATGGCTGCACGGTGAAGCCGTTGCCGCCGGTTGCGTCCTTGCTTCCCGTTTGTCGCAAATTCTGGGCAAAACCCAACAAGCCGATACCGACCGCATTGCCGCTTTAATGGAAGCCGCCTCCCTCCCGTCTGCGCCGCCTGTTTTCTCATTTGAAAAATGGATTGAACACATGAGCCACGACAAAAAAGTCAGCAGCGGCATCATGCGTTTTGTCGGTTTGGAATACTTGGGTAAAGCCAATATCACCGAAATTACCGATATGGAAATCCTCCGTCAAACCTTGCAGCCGTATTTGTGAGGAATGAATGAGGTTTGCTCCAAAATATAAAAAGGCCGTCTGAAAGGTATTTTCAGACGGCCTTTGGTTTTAAAACGTTTTCATTTATCGGATTAAAGCTAGATAAATCAATTTGGGCGGGTCGATTATTTAAAGCGTCTTTTTATCCAACTCGGCAATAATCAGCAAGCCGCTGTCAAAGCGTCGGCTGTCGGCCAGTTTCAGACGGCCTTGATGGCGTTTGACAATGGTGTTTGCGATGGAAAGCCCCAGACCGGTGCCTTGTTGTTCAGTGCCGAGAATGCGGTAGAAGGGGTCGATAACGCGTTGGCGCTCTCTTGGGGGAATGCCGGGGCCGTTGTCTTCTACCCAGATGTTGAGGTATTCGGCGGTTTCGTCAAAGCCCAAATCGATGCGGCCGCCTTTGGGGGTGTAGCGGATGGCATTGTCGGTAAAGGTTTTGATGAGGGTGTAGATTTCAGTGTCGTCGGCGTGGATTTGGCAGTCGTTTTCAACGGCGACGCCGATGTCTTGTCCTTTGGCCAACGCCAGCGGCATGAGTTCCTGCAAGACGCGGCGGAACTGGGTTTGCAGGCTGATCAGGGTTTTGGGGCGTTGGGTTTCGGGTGCTTGGGCGCGTGCGAGGGAAAGGAGTTGCTCGAGCAGGTGGCGGTTGCGCTGTATGCTTTGTTGCAACAGGGCGGACTGCTCGCGCGCTTCGGCGGACAACTGCATATTGTTGAGCCGCTCTGCCTGAAGGGAAAGGGCGGTCATGGGGCTGCGCAATTCGTGTGCGGCATCGGCGATAAAGCGTTGCTGTTGGCGGACGTTTTCGTCGGTACGCTGCAACAGATTGTTGATGGCGACGACAAAGCCTTGGATTTCGCTGGGAATGTTTTGGGTGTCCATCGGCGAGAGGTCGTTGATTTTGCGCTGTTCCAAATCGTTGGACAGGGTTTTGACGGAACGCATGGCGCGATGGGTAATCCAGACGGTGAGCAGGATAATCAGGGGCAGGGCGAGGAGCATGGGGAGGATGCTCTGCACGGCGGCCATTTCGGCCAGCTCTTCGCGGTAGTCACTTTCCTGCATGACGGCAATTCGGCCTTGTTTGGTGTCGCGGGTATAAACGCGGTAGTAATCGTCGTCGTCATCGGCCTGAATGGTGTGCAGGCCGTCTGAAATCTGCTCAGGCAGGCTGACGATGGGGTTGGGCGTATTGGGAAATTGAACGGAAATCTTATTGTCGTTGTCGAGCGAGTGTTTCTCGTCATCGGCATCGCTCGGGTCGAGATAGTTCGCAACTTGGCGCAACAGGTCGTCTTGAACCTCTTGGGTCTCGTGATAGGTATCGTAATATGAAAATATGCCTGCAAGAATGGAGAGGGGCAGGAGCATGCAGATCAGGGCGAGGCTGATTCGGACTTGCAGGGATTGTTTGATGGTGTGGATAAGGCGTTGCATGGTTTGTGTATTGATATTGTTTTGGTTTTTCAGACGGCCTGGTTGTTTTGTGCAACCAGCCAGCCGACCCCGCGGACGTTTTGAATCGCTTCTTTGCCGAGTTTTTTGCGTAAGGCGTGAATCAGGAAGTCAACGGCGTTGCTTTCGACTTCTTCGCCCCAGCCGTAGATTTTGTCTTCCAAATCGCTGCGAGACAGAATCATGCCCGGACGCAGCAACAGGGCTTGGAGGACGGCAAATTCTTTGTTGCTGAGCATGATGGCCTGTTCCTGCCCGACCACTTCCGCCTGATGGGTGGAAGGGTTGAGCGTGATGATGCCGTTGCTCAGCAGCGTTTGCGCCTGTCCGCCGTGTCGGCGCAATACGGCGCGCATACGGGCTTGCAGTTCCGCCATGTCGAAGGGTTTGACGATGTAGTCGTCTGCGCCGCCGTCTAGGCCGTTGAGGCGGCTGTGCAAATCGTCGCGCGCGGTCACGATTAAGACGGGAACGGTACAGCCGCCGTTGCGGATTTGCGCCAATACGTCCAAACCGTCTTTGCCGGGCAAACCCAAATCCAAGAGTAGCAAATCGTATGCCTGCGCCGCCACTGCTGCGGCAACTTCCGAACCGCGGCTGACCCAATCGACAGCGTAGCCGGTGTCTTTCAGGTTGGCACTGACGGCTTGGGCAATCATGGCATCGTCTTCAACCAATAATACGCGCATGGAAGTTCTCCGGAGGATGGGTGGACAGTGATTATAGCCGCACTCAATTAGTAAAAATTTAGGAAGGGTTGAAAAACTGATTTTTTGCAAAAGATGAGGCCGTCTGAAATTTCGTTTTTCAGACGGCCTGTATGCTTCAATCCCGATTATTTAGGGTTTTTCTCAATCAAGGCAACCAATTGGTCGATATAGCCTTGAACAAAGCCGCGCGCGGATTCGATGAGCTGGCCGTTGTCGTCAAACAGGGTAGGCGAGTTGCCGAGGAACACTTCCGGCTGGCCGGTCAGCGGCATATCGAAATACGAAAGGGCAAGGCGCAGATTTTTTTGCGCACTATAACCGCCCATTTTACCGACAGAATGGCTGATGATGCCGGCCGGTGTTTTTTTCCAGGCAACATCGGCATTGGGTTTGGAGCCGATGTCGATGGCGTTTTTCAGGCAGGCAGGGACGGTACGGTTGTTCTCAGAAGTCACGAACAATACGCCGGCAGAGGCTTTGATGGTTTCACGGAACTCGGTATAGCTGGACGGAGTGGGGAAGTCGGTAACGGCAGGATCGTCGTAGTCGAAGTTGTATAAAGGTAAATGGCCGATTTCGACGATTTGTGCTTCGTAGCCTTCGGGGAACATGGAAACGACGTTTTGTGCGACTTTTCGTGCGAACGAGCCTTTACGCAGGCTGCCGACCAAGATGCTGACTTTCTTTGACATGTTTTTCTCCTGTTTAATAATAAAAATGAAAACAATTCTAAATTTTAGTGTTATCTGGGGAAGCGGTCAAGGTTTCAGACGGCCTGTCAAAATGGTTTATGCTAAAATAACGGTTTCGCTGATATTTCAAATTATTATGCACGCTTCTGATTCGCAAGAGGACGCAACGGCACACGAATACTATGCCGACAATCCCGACTTTCCAGCTAAAACCATTGTCGCCACCTTATTCATCGGCGCATTTTTCGGCTATCTCAACGACACGCTGCTGAATGTCGCGCTTACGCCGATTATGAAAGATTTTGGTGTCGATAAGACCACGGTTCAATGGCTGACAACGGGCTTTTTGCTGGTCATGGGGGCATTTACGCCGATTACGGCCGGCGTGATTCAATGGTTTGAAACGCGCAAAATGGTGCTGTTTACGCAGGCAACGTTTTTAGCAGGATCGCTGATTTGCGCGTTTGCACCGACTTTCGGAATTTTGGTTGTGGGGCGTATGGTGCAGGCGGTGTCTGCCGCGTTTTTTGTCCCGCTTCTGTTTAACGGCGTGTTGTCGATTTTCCCGCCCAACAAACGAGGAACGGCGATGGGCGTCATTACCATGATGTTTACCGCCGCGCCTGCAATGGGGCCGACGCTGTCGGGCATCATCATCGACCATACGCATTGGCGTGTGCTGTTCGGCTTTACCGCGCCGTTTATGTTGGCGGCGATGGTGCTGGTGGGCAAATATTTGACGGTCAATTTGAGTAATATCAGCCGTCCGAAAATTGATATGTTGTCAGCTGTGCTGTCGATTGCGGGCTTCGGCGGGTTGGTTTATGCGAGCAGTAATTTTGCCCATATACCGCTGCTGGAATTTATCCTGCTCTTTGCCGCTTCCGTTGTACTGGTGGGTTGGTTTGCGCACCGGCAGTTCCGTTTGGCTACGCCGTTGTTGAACCTTCGTGCGTTTGAATACAAACAGTTCAGATATTGCGTTGTGATTTTGGCCGGTGCGGTATTCCTGTTTTTGGGCTTGGAGCTGATGGTACCGATGTACACGCAGCAAGTGTTGATGCTGACCGGTACGGCAACCGGTCTGATTCTGATGCCTGCCAGCATTGCCCAAGCGGTTGCCGCGCCTTTGTTCGGCAAATTGTTGGACAAAAAGGGTGGACGTTTTGTCGTCTTGCCAGCAACAGTGATGCTGGTGGTGTCGCTGGCAGTATTGTGGCTGTTTTTGCGGATTGATACGCAAGTGGTGATGTTGACGGCGATGTTTACGCTGTTGGCGCTTTCCGTGTCTGCTTGTGTAACCGGCGAAACTCATGGTCTGAACGCGTTGCCGAAAACGCTCAATCCGCACGGTGCGGCGATTCTGACCACCATCAACCCGATTGCCGGTGCCATCGGCGCGGCGTTTTTTGTCGGTGCAACCAATATCGGCGAGAAACTTTCCAGTGCAGATATGCCGCAACAGGCAATGTTGGATGGTATCCATTTGGCGATGGGTTGCGCTTTGGTTGTCGGTGTCGTGGTCGTCATGTTTGCTTTGCGTTTGAAAGCGCATCAGAAATAAATAACAGGCCGTCTGAAATGTTCAGACGGCCTCAGTACCTCGTACAGATGTATCAATTTTTCGTAACACAATGAAGTTAAAAAATATTTTATTAATCAGCCTGATGGTGGCGGCGTGTCCGTCATGGGCTTTGGATTTCGGCCGTATTCCTGAAAATGAAATTTCCGTTTATGTGCAGGAATTGGACAGCGGCAAAGTGATTGTGGAACACCGTGCCGATGAGTTGCGCAATCCTGCTTCGACCATGAAGCTGGTAACGGCGTTTACCGCGTTTCGTATGCTGGGCGGCGATTATCGTTGGAAAACCGAGTTTAAAACCAACGGCGCAATCAAAGGCGATACGCTGAAAGGCAATGTGTATTGGGTAGGGAGCGGCGATCCTGTGTTTGACCAGCATGATCTGGTGCAAATGCAGCAACAGATGCGCGATAAGGGCATACGCCATATTGACGGACATCTGATACTCGACCGCAGCCTGTGGGGCGATGTGAAGAATCCGGATGATTTTGCTTCCGATTCTGCCGAAAGCTTTATGACGCCGCCCGACCCCAATATGTTGGCGTATAAAACCGTTGAACTTAGCGCCGAAAAAGAAGCAGACGGACGCTTGGTCATCCGTACCAATCCGCCGCTGCCGAATCTGAACATTCAAAACAAATTAACACTTGAAGATAAGGAAGGGAAGTGCAGCGTTTTAAAAAACCACATGAAGACTTCCTATAAAAACAATACGCTGACCGTATCGGGCAAGCTGCCGGAAAGTTGTTTGGGCAAAGAGCTGTATCTGAATATGTACAGCATGAAAGAATTTGTCGGCAAAAGTTTTGTCAACCAATGGCGTCAACAAGACGGCACGGTTTCAGACGGCCTGACAACAGGTGTCGCGCCTCATGACGCGCATATTTTGGCAAGTCATCAATCCAAACCGCTTGCCGATATCCTCACCGATATGAACAAGCATTCCAATAATCTGATTGCCCGTTCGGTTTTCCTTAAATTTGCCGGACATATATCTGATTACAAGCAGGCGCAGGCCAAGGCTGCCTCTATCGTAAAAAGCGAGTTGGCGGTTGCCGGTATCAATACGGAAGGGCTGGTGTTGGAAAACGGCTCAGGCCTGTCCCGCGTAGAACGGCTCAATGCGCGAATGATGGCGCAAATGTTGGAAAAAGCCTACTTCAGCCCGTTTAAAAACGAGTTTATCAGTACGCTGCCGATTGCCGGTAAAGACGGCACGCTTAAAACACGCTTGAAACAGCCCGGTGAAAACCTGCGCCTCAAAACCGGTACGCTCAAAGATGTCCGCGCATTGGCAGGGTATTGGTTGGGCGAAAAGCCGTTAGTGGTTGTCGTCATTATCAACAGCCCGAAGTCGACCGATTATTTACGCGATTTGGATAAGCTGGTGTCTAAAATTGTTCAGCCCGGTGGCGATCATTGGATTGATGCTAAAGCTTCCTGCATGATTAGGTATCAGGTTTGATAAGCTAAAAAAGGCCGTCTGAAAATGTATTGACGTTTCAGACGGCCTTTGTGTAAGAAGAGGAGGCAAGTATTTATGTCTATTTTAAAAGATGATTCAGGAATTGGATGAATAAACGTTTGGTGTGAATCAGCTTGAGATGGATGGTTTTATCTTCAGTATTTAAGACGTATGTTTTAAGTTTATTTCCGGCTTCTCTTGTCTAAATAATCGGCCTTTTTACGAAAAGGCATAAGGTACAGACGAAAAAAATACCGGTAAAAACCGGTATTTTTTATTTTTAACTTGATGGCGCGGCGGACGGGGCTCGAACCCGCGACCCCCGGCGTGACAGGCCGGTACTCTAACCAACTGAGCTACCACCGCGCATCCACTGTCAAAGACAATGAAAAGGAAAGTGGTGGGTGATGACGGAGTCGAACCGCCGACATTCTGCTTGTAAGGCAGACGCTCTACCAACTGAGCTAATCACCCGTAAAAGGGAGATACTGAAAAATCAGTATTTTTAAATAATGGCGCGGCGGACGGGGCTCGAACCCGCGACCCCCGGCGTGACAGGCCGGTACTCTAACCAACTGAGCTACCACCGCGCATCCACTGTCAAAGACAATGAAAAGGAAAGTGGTGGGTGATGACGGAGTCGAACCGCCGACATTCTGCTTGTAAGGCAGACGCTCTACCAACTGAGCTAATCACCCGTGCGCAAAATTGCGAAGACGCTATTAAACCAAAAAATTCTGATGCGCGCAAGATTTATTTGCCGATTATTAGATATCTCCTTGCAAGCACCAGTTTTCAAAGGAAATAATTTCTTCCTGCTTGCCTGCGACAATCAAAATATCACCGTTTTTCAAAACAAAATCAGGATCAAGTTCTTGGATTTTTCCGGTCTTGCGGCGGATAAACAATAGCTTCAGATGATGGGCGGACAAGGGCAATTCGCGGATGGTTTTGCCGATGGCGTGTGCCTCGCCGTGCAACGGGAAGGCGTGACGGGAGATGGCTTTGCTGTCTTCGTCTGAGAAGCTGTCATCGTCGCTGCCGATAAACAAGTCTTGCAACGATGCATAGCGGCTGTGACGGATATGGGTTATGGTTTGATAAACGTGGTTGTAGGAGAGGCCGTGGCCCAACATGGCATAGCTTGCCAGCACCAGGCTGGTTTCTTTGGTGTCGGAAACGGCTTCTTCCGCGCCCATTTCGGTAAAGGTTTTGACGTAATCGTCATTGGTGGCGCGAACATAAACCGGCATGCTCGGATGCATGGACATGATGTTGCCGAGAACATGTTGGGTCTCGTGCATATTGTTCAGCGTAATGACTACCATTTTGGCGCGTCCCAAGCCGGCGGCTTCCAAGACTTCACGGCGTTTGGCATCGCCAAAGGAAACCGGTTCGCCTGCGTTGCGTGCCACTTGTACGCGGGCAATGTCCAAGTCGAGGGCAAAGTAGGGGATGCCTTCTTGCGCCAATACACGGGCAACCGATTGGCCGCCGCGTCCGAAACCGATAATCAGGACGTGTTCGGATTTGCTCATGGTTTCCACCAGCATGGAATGCAAGTCCAAGGCTTTCATGTCCCAGTCGGATTTGACGAATCGGCCGATGATGGCATCGCTGCTGCCCAAAATGAATGGAGCGGCAATCATGGAGAGCAATACGGCTGCGGTGGCCGCTTGTTCCAATTCGGGCGAAACCATATTGATTTTGCTGGAAATGGCCAGCATCACAAAGCCGAACTCACCGCCTTGCGCCAAATAAAGCGCACTCTTGAGGCTGTCGCCCACAGGGTTTTTCATGCGCAAAGCGATGATGAAAACGACCAGTGCTTTCAAGACCAACAGGATGACCAACAAAATCAGGATTTGCTGCCAGTTGCCGATCAGCGCCTGAATATCCAGCTTCATGCCGACGGTGATGAAGAAGAAGCCGAGCAGGATGTCGCGGAATGGACGGATGTCGTCTTCCACCTGAATACGGTATTCGGTTTCGGAAAGCAGCATACCGGCGACGAATGCGCCCAATGCCATGGACAGGCCTTCAAGTTCTGTCAGATAGGCTACGCCCAAAGTAACCAGCAAAACGTTGATCATGAAGAGTTCGGACGATTTGCGTTTGGCAACCAGTCTGAACCAGCGCGACATCACACGGCTGCCAACAACAAACAAAATGCCCAAGGTTAGCAACATTTTCAAACCGGCCAAGCCCAGCTCTACCCACAAGTTGCCTTCGCTGCCGCCGGCAAGCGCCGGAATCAGAATCATCAGCGGTACAACGGCAATATCCTGCATCAGCAAAACACCCATGGCCATTTGACCATGCGGCTGACCCAGCTCGGTTTTCTCCGACAAAATGCGGCTGACGATGGCGGTGGACGACATGGTCAGTGCGCCGGCGGTGGCAAACGCCCAGTTAAACGGCGTACCCATCGCCATCAAAATGCCCATAATCGAGAGCATGGTAACGATGACTTGCAAACCGCCCAAACCGAATACGAGGCGGCGCATGGCTTTGAGTTTAGGCAGGGAGAATTCGAGGCCGATGCTGAACATCAAGAACACAATGCCGATTTCGCCCAAATAGTCGGTAGCGTGGCTTTGCGGAATCAGTCTGAACATACCCGGGCCGGCAATAAAACCGACCAAAAGATAACCGAGCATGGAAGGAATGTTGAATTTGCGGCAGCAGATAACCGTAATAACGGCAACCAACAGAACAATGACAATGGGAGCAAGGGAAAATTCGTGCATAGAGTGGGCGGCCTTTCATTAAAAGTAAATATTGTTATATAGAGGCCGTCTGAAACACGTCGAAAACCGACAGCAAACCCAAATAAAAACGCACAGAACGCAATTTATTCCTGCGATTTGATTTCCCGTATCATGCTTATTTGGATTTACTGTTTCGAGCGTTATCTAACGGATTATTAAGATTATATCAAGATAGAATGTAAAATAGTGTTTTGATTGACAAAAAGGGCCGTCTGAAATATTCAGACGGCCTTTAAATAAAAGAATGGTTTAAGGCATCAACATGCCGCCGTTGACATGAAGTGTCTGACCGGTAATGTATTTTGCCTGATCAGAAGCCAAGAACAAGACTGCATCGGCAATATCTTGCGCTTCACCGAATTTGCCTAAAGAAGTTTGCGCTTCAAAGGTTTTGCGGGTTTCTTCCGGCAGGGCGCGGGTCATATCGGTGTCGATAAAGCCGGGGGCGACGCAGTTGACGGTAATGCCGCGGCTGCCGACTTCACGCGCCATAGATTTGGAGAAGCCGATTAAGCCTGCTTTTGCGGCCGCATAGTTGGTTTGGCCGGCATTGCCCATCACGCCGACAACGGATGTGATGTTGATGATGCGGCCGGCACGCTGTTTCATCATGCCGCGCAATACGGCTTTGGAGGCGCGGAAGACGGATTTGAGGTTAACCTGCATGATGTCGTCCCACTCTTCTTCTTTCATGCGCATCAGGAGGTTGTCGCGGGTAATGCCGGCGTTGTTGACCAAAATATCCAGTTTGCCGAATTCTTTCTCGATGTCGGCAATCAGGTTTTCGATGGTTTCAGGTTCGGCAGAATTCAATGCACGGCCTTCGCCGCCCCATTGCGCCAAACGCTCGCTAATTGCAGCCGCGCCGCTTTCGCTGGTGGCCGTGCCGATAACTTTTGCACCGGCCGCAGCCAAAGTATCGGCAATCGCCGCACCAATACCGCGCGATGCGCCGGTTACTAAAGCAATTTTGCCGCTCAAATCTTGTGTACTCATGTTTTATTCCTTAATTGCGATTGGAAAAATGGTTTCAGACGGCCTTATACCACGAATAGGTTTTTTAATCTAATTTTCTTAAGTAGGCCGTCTGAACTTTCTATTTGACAGTTAAAAATCTGGTGCTTTGAATCTGTTTGGATTGAGTTTTCTGAGCAGGTATTCTTTGTAATATGCCCAGGCTTGTTTTTTATCCCCTTGCTTTGAAAGTCTTTTGGCGGCTTGTTTGAAGGCTTGGTAAGGCTTAGGAAAGGGCAGCCATGTGTTTAACGGTTGATGAATATATCCTTCGTTCCAAGGCGACTTTTGATAGTAGCGGTCGTAAACGGGATGAAAACCTAAGACGTGCCATGGTTTGACGTGGCCGGTAAAGTGTACGAGCTTGATTGCATTTGGGTTTTTGTTTAATTCATAGGCTTTTTTTTGCCAATGTATCCAGTTGTATGTATCGGGAAGCCAGCGGATTTTATTGATACAAGTAAGGTTGAGGATGTCTTGGTCGGGGCATGATAGGCGGATGTCGGCGTTTTCCACGGCTTCTATTTTGTTTTGTAATATATTGTCTGTTTGTGAATCGTTCCAGTTTTGGATGTTGAACAGTAATACGCCGGAATTAAAGTAGGGGGCGGTGTCGTTGAAGCCGACAGGATTTAGCTTGCAGATATAAGCGCGGAACATGGTATCGGGAGCTGCCGCGACGAGTTGGCCTGTAAGGTCTATGGTAAAGAGTTCGGAGATGTCACCCAAGCATAATACATCGGTGTCGAGATAAAGAGCAGTATCACTGATGCCGCCAAGTATGGCAGGTATGCACATGCGGTAGTACATGGCTATGGTGAAATAGCTGTTGGTTTGCAGGGTGGTAAAGTATTCGGTGTTGAGGTGGTAAACCGTTACGGCATAGTTGGGATTGATGGTTTCGAGATGGTTGAAAATGCTGAAGTCGTAGCTTTCCGATCCGCTGACCAGTAGGTGGAAATGGATGGAGAAGTGGTTGTTTTCCAGTACGGAAAGCATGGATGTGCCGATATGTCGGATGTAATTTTGATCGGCTGCATAGACGATGTGCCGTGTGTTCTTTTCAGGCGGCCTTTGTCTGACTGGCAGGACGGCAGTTAGTAGTTTTTCTTTTTCAAACATGCTGTTTCTCCAAAATGGACGGGTCCGCTTGGGGCAGGGTAATGGGGATGTTGGGTTCGATGTTAAAGGCGCAGCTGATCCAGTTGCTGAAGCTGTATTTGTGCTTCAGGCCGGGGGCAAGCGGTACATACGGCAAGGTCAGGAAGGCTTTGAGTTCTTCAAGGTTGCTTCCGTCCCAGTAGAACATATTGTTCGGGTGATAAAAATCGTAATGTACGATGGTCGGATTGGTCGTAATCAGTTTTTTGTCCAATCCAATCGCTTCGAAAATCCGCAAAGAGAGGCCGTAGTGCTTGCGGTTGAGGAAATCTACCAATACAGAGGATTTGGCCGCTTCTTCTAAGTTTTGACGATAGGAGAGGGCGTTTTCAAATGAGAAGAACTCGACTTCGGGAATGCCTAAAGCCGCTTTTTCTTCTTCGATTTTCTTACTGGCCAAGCGGAAATCTATTTCTAAACTGATTGAACGTGCAGCTTCGCAAAATGCACGGATGTCATTGTTGCGGTCGGCAGCGTACGAGCCGATAAACAAGATTTTGTTTTGCGGGTTTTCAGACGGCCTGAAGCTGTCAAAGTAGAAGCTGGTGGTTGGAAAGAGTTTTTCGGCGTATTCGGGGTGTTTGCCTTGGTCAAACGGATCGAAAAAGTAAAATTTGTCGAAAAATTCGATGTTGTCGAAGTCTTCTTTTAAGAAGGTCAGGGCTTCCCAGTTGTAATACACCATTAATTTTGAATGCGCTCTGAGCTTGGCGATGAAGTCTTTCGGGTATGCGCCCAGCCAAATCATGAAGCAATAATCCGCTTGTTCGGGATGTTCGCTTAACAGGGTATTGAGGCGTTCTTCTACGGCGCGGAACATGGTCCGTTTTTTGAAGTCTTTTTGTCCAAGAATATTTCGATACCAGATTTTTTTCAGCCGTTGAAATACATTTTTGTATTTGAACTCTTTTTCTTCATAGGTCAGGGACAGTACTTCAAATCCGCATTTCTCCAAGTTCTCAATAATGAGTTCGTGGATTTTGAAGAGTTCCGGCATGGCGAGAATGACTTTTTTCTTACTCATAATGTATTCAATATAATATTTTGTCAGATAGGGATATTTGCTATCGGCATAGGGTTAATCAATGCCGAGCAGGCGGTTCAGCCATTGTGTAAATGAATAATAGGCTTTGATTTCAGGGGCAGGTTGCTGATACGGGCGTGCCAAAAATTCAGGCAATGCGTCTAAACTACCGCCGTCCCATACGAACACACGGTCTGGGTGGTATAGGTCGGTCTCTAAGATATGTTTGTTGGTGGTAATCAGTTTTTTATCGAAACGCAACGCATCAAAGATACGGAATGATAAGCCGTAATGTTCGAATTGTGCAAAATCGACGACTGCGCCGCAACTTTGCACTTGGCTGAGGTTTTCTTCGAAGCTAAGGATGCTGCTTCGGTCTAGATAGCGGATGCCGTTGTGTCCGAAGGCTTTTTCGGCCCTGTCATCTTTGCAGTAGATATGGAAATCCAAGGGTAGGTTGAGGCGTTCGGTTTCTTGGATAAAACGTTTGGTTTGCTCTTCGCGTCGGAGTTCATAGCCGCCCAAAAAGTAGAGTTTGTTGGTAGGCGCATATTCCGCCACGGGAAAGTCAAAGTAAAAATTGGTGGTGGCTTTGAAACGGCATTGTGGATATTTTTGAATATCGTCGGGATCGAAAACCCAACATTGATCAAAATAATCCAAATATTCAATAATATCTGGGAAACGACCTACGCCATCCCATTGATAATTCACGCAAACATTGCTGTGTTCTCGGATGGTGGCGATAATTTCTTTGGGGTAAATATTGGCGCGGATACAGAGCGCATAGTCGGCTTTTTTACCGTTTAGCGAGGCCAATTTTTGCTGAATGTCGTCGAGGTGGCGGCTGTATTTGAGGTGTTTTTTATAGTTGCCGTCTTTGGTGATGTGTTTGTGATAGAGGTTTTTGAGTCTGCTACCCAAGTTCGGGTAATAGGAATCTCGGTCGTCATAGCACAGGTTGATGACATCAAAGCCAAGAAAACGCAGATTTTTTTCGATACATTGATCCAGTCCGTACATGTAGGGAACGGCAAGAATAATGGTTTTTTTCATAATGTATTCGGATTGGGGTGGGCTGATTTTTCAGACGGCCTTGCCTGACAGGATAAGGCCGTCCGAAAACGTTTTAGTGGGCTTCGATAAATGCAGCCACTTGGTCGGCATTAGTCAATGCGCTGCACGCGGCTTCTTTGTTGATGCGTTTGGCGAGGCCTGCGAGGACTTTGCCAGGGCCGCATTCGGCGGATTCGGTAATGCCTTCGGAAACAAGCGCGTTGACGGTTTCTGTCCAGCGCACCGGGCTGTACAGTTGGCGTACCAAGGCATCTTTGATTTTGTCGGCATCATCGTAAGAGGCAACATCGGCGTTATGGATGACACGGATTTGTGGTTGTTTGATAGTGATGTCTTTCAGTGCTTCGGCAAGTTTTTCCGCTGCGGGCTTCATGAGGCTGCAATGTGAGGGAACGGAAACGGGCAGCGGCAGGGCACGTTTGGCTCCGGCTTCTTTGGCGGCGGCCATGGCGCGTTCGACTGCGGCGGTATTGCCGGCGATCACGACTTGGCCGAGGGAGTTGAAGTTGACGGCTTCAACGACTTCGCCTTGTGCGGCTTCGGCGCAAATGGCTTTGACTTGTTCATCTTCCAAACCCAAAATAGCAGCCATTGCACCTACACCTTGTGGTACGGCAGATTGCATGAGTTCGGCGCGCAGGCGGACCAGTTTGACCGCGTCTGCGAAATCCAATGCACCGGCAGCGACGAGGGCGGTGTATTCGCCGAGGCTGTGGCCTGCAACGACGGAAGGGATTTTACCGCCGGCTTCTAAGTAGGCGCGGTAGGTGGCAATGCCGGCGGCCAGCATGATGGGCTGGGTGTTGACGGTTTGTCCGATTAATTCGGCATCTTCGCCGTTAATCATTGCCCACAGGTCTTGACCCAATACGGCGGAAGCTTCGTCAAATGTGGCTTTAACGATGGCTTGTTCGGCAAAGCCGTTCATCATGCCTAGGCTTTGTGAGCCTTGTCCAGGAAAGAAGAATGCGAAAGACATGGTAATTCCTTATTGGTTTGAATGTTTTAGGGTATCTGCCAGCAGAAGGAGGGTGGCGGCAGTATTGGTTGCGGCACCCAGTCGGAAGGTGCGGATAAATCCGGATTTGCTGGTTTTATGCCGGAATGCAAGGCTGCCGCAATAACCGCCCGGCCAACCGCCAAGCAGGTTGAGCAGATGCAATTTTGCTTCGGGTATGCGCCTGCCGTGGTTGCGTGCGCGCTGTTTGTCTTGGTAGTAAAGCAGGAAAACGTATGCGCTCTGTGCGAGATAGGCGATTGCCAGTTTGGGCAATATTACAGCCGTTATGCTTAAAAACAGGCTGCTGATGCAGAATGCAAACGTTAGGGATTTCATGGGTTTGAGCAGAATAGGCCGTCTGAAAGGGATATTCAGACGGCCCAACCGTTAGTATTTCACCAAAACCGCACCCCAGGCAAAACCGCCGCCGATGCCTTCGAGCAAGAGGTTTTGTCCGCGTTTGATTTGGCCGTTTTTAATGCCGACATCCAGTGCCAACGGAATGGAGGCTGCGGAAGTGTTGCCGTGGTCTTGGACGGTCAAGATCACTTTGTCCATGCTCAAACCCAAGTGTTTGGCGGTAGAGTCGATAATGCGCTTGTTGGCTTGGTGCGGCACAATCCAATCGATTTGGTCGGCGGTGTAACCGGCTTCTTCGATAACGTCATCTGCAATTTTTGCCAGCATTTTGACGGCAAATTTGAATACGCCGGGACCGTCCATGCTGATGTAGGGCGACCCGCAAACCTGGCCGTTGGCGATTTGTCCCGGGACGTTTAAAAGGTTGAGGTAGTTGCCGTCGGCTTTGAGTTTGCTGTGGATGATGCCCGGTTCGTCAGATGCGCTTAAGACAACCGCGCCTGCGCCGTCACCAAAGAGGACGCAGGTGGTGCGGTCGTTCCAATCGACGATGCGGCTGAAGGTTTCCGCGCCGATAACCAAAGCGTTTTTCGCCATGCCGCTTTTGATGTAGGCATTGGCAGTGGTCATGGCATACATAAAACCGGCGCACACGGCTTGGACGTCAAAGGCAGGGCAGCCGTTGGTTATGCCTAATTTTTGCTGAACGATGGTCGCAGTGGAGGGGAACTGCATATCGGGAGTGGCTGTGGCAACGATAATCAGGTCGATGTCGTCAGCCTGTAAATGGGCATCTGCCAAGGCGCGACGTGCTGATTCGGCGGCCAAGTCGCTGGTTTTTTCGCCCTCGTCTGCAATATGGCGGAATTTGATGCCTGTACGCGTGGTAATCCATTCGTCGGAAGTGTCCACTTTTTTGGCAAGGTCGTCATTGCTGACGCGGTTGGCAGGAAGATAGCTGCCTGTGCCGGAAATTTTGGCATATTGCATGAGAACGGCCTTTTTAGAGAGTTAATTCAGATAGTCGGATATTGTAAGCGAAAATGGGGAAATTCCCAATATGAAGCATGAAGTTGGTGTTTCAAAGATAAAAACAGGCCGTCTGAACATTTTGAAGTTTCAGACGGCCTGTGTATATCAGCCTTAAGCTTCCGTGGCCGGAGCGGCGGTTTCTTCCTGCTCTGCTTCTGCTTTGGCGGCTTCTAAAGCGGCCAACTGGGTGGCTACTCCTTGTTCGATTTGGGCGAGGCCGGCAGATTTGGCTTCGTGGTAGGCTTCTTCCAAAGCATAACGGAAGCCGACTTCGTCGGTTCCGCCGTGGCTCTTAATCACGATACCGCGTAGGCCAAGCAGGATGGCGCCGTTAAATTTGCGCGGATCCAGTTTGCCTTTCAAGCCTTTGAGCGCGGGCAGGGCGGCAATGGCGGCAAGTTTGTTGAACAGGGTGCTTTGGAATTCACGGCGGATAGCGCCGCTCATGAATTTAACCGCGCCTTCGATGGTTTTGAGCATAACGTTGCCGACAAATCCGTCTGCGACAACGACATCGGCTTCGCCATACAAAACGCTATTGCTTTCGATATTGCCGATGAAGTTGAGTTTGCTGCTGCTCAACAGTTTAAAGGTTTGTTTGACGGCATCCGTACCCTTGATGTCTTCTGTGCCGACGTTCAAAAGGGCGACGCGCGGACTGCCTTTTTCGGGGTGCAGGGCGTGTACCAGCTCGCTGCCGATGATGGCAAATTGAACCAGTTGTTCGGGCGTACAGTCAACGTTGGCACCCAAATCCAAAGCCAAAGTAACGTGTTCGCTGTCGGAAGGCAGGAATTTGGCGATAGCGGGGCGCTCAATGCCGGGAATGGTTTTGAGGACGAATCGGGCGGTCGCCATCAGTGCGCCGGTATTGCCTGCTGATACGGCGGCTTGCGCGTTGCCTTCTTTAACTTGGTTGATGGCGATGCGCATGGATGATTCTTTTTTGTTTTTCAGCGCGGATTGCGGCGCTTCATCCATTTCAACAACTTGTGCTGCATGGCAGACGGTGATGCGGTCCATAGGCGCGCCTGCCGAGCTTAATGCTTGGCGGACTGCTGCTTCATCGCCGACCATAATCAGATGTACATCGGATTGTTGTTTGAGGAAATCCACTGCACCGGGGACGGTAATCGCAAGGCCTGCATCTCCGCCCATGGCATCTACGGCCAGTGTAATCATGTTGTTCTCCGGTTTGTGTGTTTCAGACGGCCTCGGACCATCGGACAAGCACACTCATCTGATTTTCAGGAGATAGATTGAAAATCAGATGGAAAGGCTTGTTGCGATGGTCATGCCGGATTTATCGGTTTGCGCGGCCAATTTATTGTGTTCGTCGATGTCCAGTGCGTCCCAAGGATAGTTGATCCACCAGTCTTCCACGGTAATGCCGCTGAAATAAGGGATGCCTTCGGGAATCTTGCCGACTTTGGCTTTGATTTTTTCATGCAATACTGCCACGCCGATGGTGCCGAAATCTTCTTTCAACAATTCGTTCAGGCAGAATTCCATGGTAACGCGGCTGTCGTCCACTTCGTCAACAACCAATACGTTTTTGCCTTTCAGTACATCGGGAACGGGATCAAGCCATTGGACTTTTTTCACTTCATCGGTCACTTGACCTTCGTGATCGTTGTCGTAGTAGGCTGTGGTCACGGCGTAAATCGGGATTTCCAAGAAGCAGCGCAACATGCGGGCAGGGATAAAACCGCCGCCGCCAATGGCAATCATGGCATCGTATTTGGTGCCGGAGTTTTGGATTTTTTCCGCCAATCCTTTGATTACGCGGTGGATGTCGTCGTAGGTGTACCAGATTTTACGTTTCATGGTGTGCTTCCGAAGAGGAAAATACAGGGTGCAATGCAAAAAAGCCAGTCATTGCATGGCAATATTCTGGCTTTTTCAGTCAGACGAACGGATTATTCGCCTTTAGCTTTTACCACTTTACGGCCACGGTACATACCGTTTGGAGAAATGTGGTGTGGACGATGCACTTCGCCGGTTGCGCTGTCGACAGACAGAGAAGGCGCAGTCAGAGCGTCGTGTGAACGGTGCATACCGCGTTTAGAAGGGGATTTTTTGTTTTGTTGAACGGCCATTTCAAGCTCCTAGATAAATAAACTGTGTCCTAATTAACTGCTTTTCAAACCTGCTAAAACAGCGAAGGGGTTTGGTTTGTCCCGATTGACTTCGTCCAGTGTTCCATTGTTGCCGCAGTCTTCGTGTCGAGGGGAGAAAGGGAGCGACATCAGGATTTGGTCTTCGACCAGAGTTCGTACGTCTAGCTCTTTTTCGAGCAGTATGCCTTCCAATTCTTCATCGGCAAGCATGGCTTCGTCCAAACTCTCTTCATCGGCAAACAAGACGATACGGCTGGTTTCATCGAGTAGAAACGGCATGGGCGTAATGCAGCGCTGGCAAATCAGGGGCATGTCGGCTTTGACGTTCAAATCGAGAAACAGACGTTGCAGCCGGTCGCGGCCGCCTTGCAGCGTAAACGACACGCGTGTCTGTTTGTCGGCCGGATAATCGTGCGAACTGACTCGTTCATCCAATTCTTCGAGCAGGAAGCTGCCTTGCAGATTCTGCCCTTCGGCGGCGAAAACTTCTGGGTCAATCAAATTAGGGTATGACATAAACGGAGTATGATATAATTTCGGCGGTCTAACGTCAATGTTTTTAAGTAAAAATATGGAAGTAAAACTGCCTTTGGTTTTAGGGTCGAGTTCGGTTTTCCGCTGCGGACAGCTTCGCCGTTTGGGTATCGATTTTCAGACGGCATCGCCTGATTTTGACGAAACGCCTATTGCGGGCGAACATGCAGGCGAAACGGCGCTGCGTTTGGCGGAAGGCAAAGCCCGTTCATTGGCGGCAGCTTTTCCTGCCGCGCTGATTATCGGCGCAGACCAAGTTGCATGGTGCGAAGGACGTCAATTGGGCAAGCCGATGAACGTCGCAAATGCACAACAGATGCTGGCGGACTTGAGCGGAAAACGGATTGAATTTTACAGCGCAATCGTGCTTTTGAATACTGCTACGGGCAAGGTTCAGCATCATGTCGATCATACGGTGGTTGCCATGCGCCAGTTGTCGCAGGAACAAATCAGCCGATATTTGGAACGTGAGCCGGATGCGGTTTATTGTGCCGGCGCGGCGAAGAGCGAGGGTTTGGGCGCTGCTTTGTTGGAGCGGATTGAAAGTACGGACCCAAATGCTTTGATTGGTCTTCCGATTTTCCGTCTGATTGATTTTTTGAAAAACGAAGGTGTGGAAGTTTTATAGTTTGAGGCCGTCTGAATGCGTTCAGACGGCCTGAGATTTTTGGGAGCTGCAAGAATGAAACCGATTTTGTATTTGATTCCAACCCCTTTGGGTGCGCCTGATACGCCATGCCTGTTGCCGCATGAGCAAAAGGCGATTGTCGGGCTGACGGATTTTGTCGTAGAAGCGGAAAAAACAGCGCGCGCGCATTTGAAACATTTGGGCGTAACTACGCCTATCCGCGAGCTGAATCTGCAAACGCTGAATGAACACACGGATTTGAAGACTTTGCCGGAATTGCTGAAACCTTTGCAAGAAGGGCGCAGTATGGGTATTGTCAGCGAGGCAGGTTGCCCGGCCGTTGCCGATCCGGGCGCGAATTTGGTGGCGTTGGCGCATAAACACGGTTTTGAAGTACGGCCTTTGGTCGGCCCGTCCAGTTTGCTGCTGGCACTGATGGCTTCGGGTGCGAATGGGCAGAACTTTGCGTTTAAGGGTTATTTGCCGTCTGAAAAAAATGAGCGTATTCAGCGTTTGAAGGCTTTGGAGCAACGTTCGCGCCAGCAGAATGAAACGCAGCTGTTTATCGAAACGCCGTATCGCAACGATGCGTTGTTGGCTGATGCGGTGGAAAACCTGCATCCTGAAACGCGATTATGCGTGGCCACGGACTTAACCTTGCCGACACAGGAAATCATCAGCCAGACGATTGCGCAGTGGCGGAAAAGAAAAGAAATGCCGAATTTGAAAAAACGCCCGACGATTTTTGTGTTGCATGCCGCTTAAAACTGGATTGGGTTCAATCTTAAACTGTATTTGTTTGGGGAAATAGAAAAAGGCCGTCTGAACAACAGACGGCCTTTGCGTTGACTAAGCTTTTATCAAGAAACGACTTCGCCTTGGGCGCGTTGTTTTTCGATGCTGCGGTTGATGTGCCATTGTTGGGCGATGGTCAAGAGGTTGTTGACTACCCAGTACAGAACCAAACCGGCAGGGAAGAAGAAGAACATGATGGAGAAAATCAAAGGCATGACTTTCATCATTTTCGCCTGCATAGGGTCGGTTGACGGCGGATTCAGATAAGTTTGTGCAAACATGGTTGCCGCCATAATCAAAGGCAGGATGTAGAAAGGATCCGGACGGCTCAAGTCGGTAATCCAACCCAACCAAGGCGCTTGGCGCAATTCTACGGAGGCGAACAATGCCCAGTACAGGCCGATGAAGACGGGGATTTGCAACAACATAGGCAGACAGCCGCCCAGCGGATTGATTTTCTCGTCTTTGTAAAGCTGCATCATGGCTTGTTGTTGTGCCATGCGGTCATCGCCGTATTTCTCTTTGATGGCTTGCAATTTAGGCGCGGCGGCACGCATTTTTGCCATAGAGCGGTAAGAGGCGTTGGTCAACGGGTACAGCACGGCTTTGACGATGATGGTCAAAACGATGATTGCCCAGCCCCAGTTGCCGATGATGTTGTGCAGTTGGTTCAAGAGCCAGAAGAGCGGGGAGGCGAACCAGTGTACTTTGCCGTAGTCTTTGGCCAGTTGCAGTTTGTCGGCAATGTTGGCGATAACGGAAGTGGTTTGCGGACCGGCATACAGGTTGATGGCGGTTTCGGCTTTCGCACCGGCTTGAATGGCGGCTAAAGGCACGCTAACGCTTGCGCTATACAGGTTGTCGTTGCGACGTTTGATGTCGATACGGCAGTCGCCTGCGGCGCAAACGCTTTGGCCGTCTTTAGGCTGCAAAATCCAAGTGGACATGAAATGATGTTCAATCATGCCGAGCCAGCCGGTCGGCGTTTTGCGGATGTATTCGGCTTCGGATTTGCCGGATTTGGCATCGTCGTCCAAATCAGAGAAGCTGACTTTTTGGAAGCCGCCTTCAGGGGAGTAAACCACCGGGCCGACGTAAGAGCGGGTAAAGTAGCCTTGGCCTTCGGGTTCGCTGTGGTCGCGGACGATGCGGTAGTCTGCGCTCAGGTTGACGGGTTGGCCTTTGCTGTTGGTAATGTCGAAACGGACGTTAACCAAGTAGCTGCCTTTGGTGAAAGTATAAACTTTGTCGATTTTCAGGCCGTTGGTTTCAGGCGCGCTCAGGCGGACTTCGACTTTGTCGCCTTCCAAACTGTATTGTTTTTGCGGAGCGCTAAAGCTGATGCCTTTCAGAACGTTGTTGCCTTGTGCGTCCAAAAGCTCGGATTGGGCAACGTAGGTGTATTCCTTGCCGTCGTTAAACAGGACGAAAGGTTTGTGTTCGTCACCGGTTGCTTTGTATTGCAAGAGGGTCAGCTGGCGCAGGTCGCCGCTTTTCTCATCAATGACGGCTTTAACCGTGTCTGTGGTAACGGTAATAGGAGAGGCCGGGGCTAGCGCGGCTTCGGCAGCGGCTTTTGCCGGAGTAGCAGCCGTTTGCTGTTGCGCGGCTTGTTGCGCCGGATTAGGTTTGGGGCTGGGGAAAAAATGTTCCCAGCCGGCAAAGATTGCCACTGAAATGGCAAAAAACGCCATTAGTCTTTTAAAATCCATAAGAGATTCCTGGAGTTGACGGATAGGTAATCGAGATGAAAACTGCTTCAGACGGCATTATATAGAAACCGACGGGAAATTAAAGGAAATCGTGTTCTTTAAATGGTTGACAGCAGCATTATGGAACAGGGTCATGTCCGTGTCCGCCGAAAGGATGGCATCGTGCGATGCGTTTGATGGCCAGCCATCCGCCTTTGAATGCGCCGTATTTTTTGACGGCTTCGACTGCGTATTGTGAACAGGTCGGGGTATAGCGGCAGCGCGGCGGAATGAGGGGGCTGATGCAGTATTGGTAAAAGCGGATGAGTGCAAGGAGGAGCTTGGAAAGCAGGGTATTCATCAGCGTTTTTTCATCAGCTGGGCAAGTTGGTTGCGGGCTTCCAGAGCAGTTTCCCGATTAAACGCCTGACGCACGCGCACAACAAAGTCATGCGGCGGCAGCTGGTGTTGATTCAGCCTGAACCAGTCGCGGATGACGCGCTTCATATAATTGCGGTCATGGGCGCGTTTGGCGGTCTTTTTGCTGACGACCAAACCAAGGCGCGGATGGCCGAGCGCGTTGTCTGCGGACTGGGAGACTTGCAGCAAATCGCGGCTGCGTCGGTTTTTCAACGCAAAAACGGATGAAAAATCATCCGTTTTTAATAAGCGATACTGCTTCGAGAAGCCGTAATTCAAAATTATACAGCCAGGCGTTTGCGGCCTTTGGCGCGACGGGCAGCCAATACTGCGCGACCACCGCGGGTTTTGGAGCGAACCAAGAAGCCGTGGGTGCGTTTGCGTTTGGTAACGGAAGGTTGATAAGTGCGTTTCATGATGTTTCCTAAAAATTGGTAGATAATTAAACCGTGAATTACACTCTAATTTACTGCTTTTGTCAATCAATATAAAAACTTTTCGTTGGCCAAAGTGTGACAACGGGTTTTATGCATTGATAGAATTTGTGGATAAAATTTTGCGGCGGTTGTGGATAAAAAAGAGCGGAATGGGTATAATCGCCCAACCTTGCTTTTCTCTGTGCGCAAGGCCGTCTGAAAGCAGCGGGAGTATTGTAAAAATTTGATTTTTATCGGATTGCCTGTCTGCTCTGCCTTCTTGTATTTCCCAAATCTTCCATTTTCCGAGCTTAATCTCATGACGTTAGCTGAATTTTGGCCGCTGTGCCTTTGCCGCCTTCACGAAATGTTGCCTGCCGGGCAGTTTGCGCAATGGATTGCGCCTTTGACCGTGGGTGAAGAAAACGGCGTATGGGTGGTGTATGGTAAAAACCAATTTGCCTGCAATATGCTCAAAAGCCAGTTTGCCGCCAAAATTGACGCCGTGCGTGCCGAATTGGTGCCTCAGCAGGCTGCGTTTGCGTTTAAGCCGGGCGTAGGTACGCATTATGAAATGGCGGCTCAGGCTGTTGCGCCGGTGCAAGTGCAAGAAGTCATTGAAGTTGAAGAATTTGTAGAGCCTGTTCAAATGCCTTTGCAAACCGTTGCGGCAATAGAAGAAGACAGGCCGTCTGAAACGGTTTCCAAGCCTGCCGCTGCCAAGACGGCTGCCGAGATTTTGGCGCAGCGCATGAAAAACCTGCCGCATGAGCCTCAAGTGCAAACTGCCGCTCCGGCTGAGTCTAAAGCAGTTGCCAAAGCCAAAACCGACGCGCAACACGATGCGGAAGAAGCGCGCTACGAACAGACCAATCTGTCGCGCGACTATACATTTGAAACTTTGGTGGAAGGTAAGGGCAACCGCCTTGCCGCCGCAGCCGCCCAAGCGATTGCTGAAAATCCGGGGCAGGGCTACAACCCGTTTTTCTTATACGGCAGTACCGGTTTGGGTAAAACCCACTTGGTGCAGGCCATCGGCAACGAATTGCTGAAAAACCGCCCCGATGCCAAAGTGCGCTATATGCACTCGGACGACTATATCCGCAGCTTTATGAAGGCAGTGCGCAACAACACTTATGATGTGTTCAAGCAACAATACAAACAATATGACCTACTGATTATCGACGATATCCAGTTCATCAAAGGCAAAGACCGTACGATGGAAGAGTTCTTCTATCTGTACAACCATTTCCACAACGAGAAAAAACAGCTGATCCTGACGTGCGACGTATTGCCCGCCAAAATCGAAGGTATGGACGACCGTCTCAAATCCCGTTTCTCATGGGGTTTGACTTTGGAACTTGAACCGCCCGAATTGGAAATGCGCGTGGCGATTTTGCAGAAAAAGGCAGAAGCGGCCGGTATCAGTATCGAAGACGAAGCCGCTTTGTTTATTGCCAATCTGATCCGTTCTAATGTGCGTGAGCTGGAAGGCGCGTTCAACCGTGTCAGCGCCAGTAGCCGTTTTATGAACCGTCCTGTCATCGACATGGATTTGGCGCGTACGGCTTTGCAGGATATTATTGCCGAGAAACACAAAGTCATTACCGCCGACATCATCATCGATGCGACAGCCAAATACTACCGTATTAAAATCAGCGATATATTGGGCAAAAAACGCACGCGTAACATTGCCCGTCCGCGCCAAGTTGCAATGAGCTTGACCAAAGAGTTGACCACGCTCAGTCTGCCTTCTATCGGTGATGCGTTCGGCGGTCGTGACCACACGACTGTGATGCACGGTGTCAAAGCGGTGGCGAAACTGCGCGAAGAAGATCCCGAATTGGCGCAAGACTATGAAAAACTGCTGATTCTGATTCAGAACTGACCCAATGCAATTTCAGACGGCCTGAGGTCAATATGAGGCCGTCTGAAAACAAAAAATATTTTAAAATACCCAAATCAACCGATTTCAAATTCAAAGGAATGGAACATGCTGATTTTACAAGCCGATCGCGACAGTCTGCTCAAGCCGTTGCAAGCCGTTACCGGTATTGTCGAACGTCGCCATACTCTGCCGATTTTGTCCAATGTGTTGCTGGAAAGCAAAGACGGACAAACCAAACTTTTGGCAACCGACTTGGAAATTCAAATCAATACCGCCGGCCCTGAAAGTCAGGCAGGCGATTTCCGTATTACGACCAACGCTAAAAAATTCCAAGACATCCTGCGCGCCCTGCCTGACAGTGCGTTGGTGTCACTGGATTGGGCGGACAACCGTTTGACTCTGCGTGCGGGCAAATCCCGTTTTGCCCTGCAAACCCTGCCGGCCGAAGACTTTCCGTTGATGAATGTCGGCAGCGACGTCAGCGCGACTTTCTCGCTGACTCAAGAAACCTTCAAAACCATGCTTTCGCAAGTGCAATACAGCATGGCGGTTCAAGATATCCGCTATTACCTCAACGGCTTACTGATGCAGGTTGAAGGAAACCAACTGCGCCTTGTTGCAACCGACGGCCACCGCCTTGCTTATGCGGCCAGCCAAATTGAAGCGGAACTGCCGAAAACGGAAGTCATCCTGCCGCGCAAAACGGTATTGGAACTCTTCAAGCTGTTGAACAATCCGTCCGAGTCCATCACCGTTGAGCTTTTGGACAATCAAGTACGCTTCCAATGCAATGGTACAACCATCGTCAGCAAGGTCATCGACGGCAAGTTCCCTGACTTTAACCGCGTGATTCCTTTGGATAATGACAAGATTTTCCTCGTATCCCGTACCCAGCTTTTGGGTGCGCTCGAGCGTGCCGCTATTCTTGCCAATGAAAAATTCCGCGGTGCGCGACTGTTCTTGCAGCCTGGTTTGCTGAGTGTCGTATGTAGCAACAATGAGCAGGAAGAAGCGCGCGAAGAGCTGGAAATCGCTTACCAAGGCGGAGAACTCGAAGTCGGTTTCAACATCGGCTACCTGATGGATGTGTTGCGTAACATCCACTCCGACGATATGCAGCTTGCTTTTGGCGATGTCAACCGTTCAACGCTGTTTACCGTACCGAATAATCCGAACTTCAAATACATCGTAATGCCGATGCGTATTTAATTGATGTGTGAACAAACAAAAAGAGCGTGTACGGTACACGCTCTTTTTTATATGCTTGAATCAAAAGGCCGTCTGAAAATTGTTTTTCAGACGGCCTTTGATTAAACCGGGATGATTCGGTTAAATAGGAAAACTGGGATTAACGTGGACGTGGTTCGCAGTTTTTCACCAGGAATGAGCCGTTAGGGGCGTTCACGCCAACCACTTCAGAAGTAGTATGGGTGTTTTTGTCGATGAAACCGGCAGACATTACATAGCCTTTACGGTTGGTGAAAGTAGTGCCAGTGCTGTCAGAACGTTTTTTGTCGACAACCAAAGAGGCTTTTTTGCCACCGGCGTTTACGTCGGCAGTAACTGCGCGACCGCTGCGGTCGAAACCGTACATCACGTTCAGTGATTTGCCACCGTCACAACGGTAAGAAACGAAGCCGGCAGGTGCAGCGGCAGCAGAGAAGGAAACAGTAGCCAATGCGGCTGCAGTGATAACAGAAAGTAATTTCATGATCTAAGCTCCATATGAGGGTTGTGTGTTATCTTGCAAAGTGAGAAAGGGTTTCCGTTTGCAGATGAAGCGTATTTTAGGCGTTTTGTCGGTAGTGGCAATTAGGTAAATTGCAAAACAGTGTTTACTTATGATTACCCGATTGTTTATTAATAGAAAGTTGTTTGTAATTTGGTGTTGCAAAGTAGTTATGTGGGTTGTTGCGGAATATATACATTAATGATTCTTTAAGAAATATAGCGAAAGAATACAAAAAAGGCCGTCTGAATATTCAGACGGCCTTTGATATGAAGCGGTTTACAAGAAGAAAATTGAAGCGATAGTCACGGCGATGACGCCATAGATGCTCATCGGGATGACAGTTTTCTTGATGATAGCGCCTTCGGCGTTGTTTACGTTCAATACACTGCACACGGCAATGATGTTGTTGATGCAGACCATGTTACCCATTGCGCCGCCGACAGATTGCAGGGCGAGGATGAGGGTAACGGACAGGCCGGTATCAAGCGCGATTTGTTGTTGAATCGGACCAAAAGTCAGGTTGGATACAGTGTTGGAACCGGAGAAGAATGCACCGATTGCGCCAAGGTAAGGGGAGAAGTACACCCAGTGTTCGCCTGCCATCGAGGCAAACTCTTTACCGATGATTTTCACCATGGAGTCATCGCCGCCAACCATCATCAGTTGAACCATAATCAACGCACCCATCAGGGCAAGCAGAGGTTTTTTGGTTTGGTTGAAGGTTGCAGCGTAGAAAGACCAGGCATCTTTGAACTTGGTTTTGTACAGCAGGATGCAAATCCAAACGGTGAAGACAAACGGAATCCAAGCCGGAACGTAGAGGGTTTGGTAGGAAGCGTTTACGCCTTGGCCGAAGATGTTGCCGAAGGTGATGGTCAGGGAGTCGCTGACGGTGATTTTGGACAAATCAAACGGCAGTTGGAAGCTGAACCATTCTTCTTTGCTGGTCAGCAGGCCTTTAATGCCCAACTGTTTGATACGGGTGACTACCAGCATACCGATCAGCATACCCAAAGGAGCCAGTGCTTTGGCAACTTGTGCGAAAGGTACTTTTTCTGCATTCGGGTCTTTGGCGTAATCTTTGCTTAAGCCCCAGCCGCGGTTTGCCGCGAATACGGATACCAACAGGCCGATTGCGCCGGCAACCAGAGATGGGAACTCTTCATTGACCATCGCCAATGCGACATAAGGAAGGGTACAGGAGAATACGGCAATGCCGATGAAGCCCAAGTTTTTGCGGATTTCAGCCCAAGGTACGATGAAGCTCAGGCCGATAACAGGGATGATGAAACCTGCAAAGAAGTGCATTACGCCGGTTTGCATACCGATTTCCATAATGCTCTTTTGATCCAAGCCTAAAGGTGCGAAGCCGAACCAAGTCGGAGTACCTACCGCGCCGAAGGAAACAGGTACGGAGTTCATTACCAAAGTAAAGATGGCTACTTTCAGCGGATTAAAGCCCAAGCTCATCAGAATCGGCGCGGCAATGGCGGCAGGCGTACCGAAACCGGACGCGCCTTCAATCATAAAGGCGAAAGACCAGCCGATGATCATCAATTGGGCAATCGGGTTCGGGCTGATGGTGGCCAGCCATTTGCGGATGACGTCGATACAGCCGGTGGTTTCCATCATGCGGTTGAACATAATGGCACCGAAAATCACGGTAATCGGGGTCAGGGTAGAAACGAGGCCTGAAGCTGCCGTTGCGTTGAGCAACATGGCGTTGTCGCCGAAATAAAACAGTTTGATGACGTAAATCAGCGCGGCGGTAATCGGTAGTGCAATGTAAGACGGCATACTGTTTTTCTTAACCATCAGCCAAATCAGCAGGATGATGGGGAAAATGCTGAGAAAGAGAGCCATAGGAATATCCTCGGGGCAACAAGCACCATAACCGTCAATGCAATGGCGGTTTGATACGATGTGTTGAGCAATAAATGTTTTTCGAATAGATATTTGCATCCTCAGATGCGGTTAGTCATCAGGTAAATTGGTTTTACCAATTTATGAAAACTGTTGCACACTTTACGTAATCTTATGTAATCGGTCAAGAGTTTTATAACAAAAAAGGCCGTCTGAAATAGGGTTTCAGACGGCCTGAGCGCTTTGCCAGTAGTGCATTTGGTCGAATATCGAATGGTATTTACATTCAATATTTTGTAAAGGTTTAATTTTTGATTGATTTCAAACGAATTATTCTATTCCTGCCCACTTATGCGTCTGTACGCTCAGTTGCCAATGGACGGGGGCGTCGGGTCGGCTGTTTAACACACCGATTTGGCGGATGGTGTCGTAGATATTCATCGCGCCGTCTTGTTCGCAGGGGGAAAGGTAGTAATGCCGGGCGCGGATTTTGTGTTCCATTTTCTGACAAAACGCAATGACTTCGCCGTCGGCAACAATGCGCACTTCGTCTGCTTTCTCGATGCAGCTTTTTTCGTATTTGGCGGCGTAACAGGCTTTAGGACTGGTGGCAACGTAGTCGATTTGCGGCGGAGCGGGGTTGAGGCCGTTGGTTTCGATACACAGAAAATAGCCTTCGGCTTTGAGTGCGTTGAGCAGGGTATTCAAATGCGGTTGGATGGTGGGTTCGCCGCCGGTAATGATGATGTTGCGCGCTGTGTAGGTTTTCAGACGGCCTAAAATATCGGACAGACTCATCATGCCGAATTTGAGGTAGTCGGTATCGCACCAGCTGCATGCGAGATTGCATTTGCCCAAACGGATGAAAACGGCGGGCATGCCTGTGTTCCAGCCTTCGCCTTGCAGGCTTTCAAAGATTTCGACAATGCGGTATTGGGGATTGTTCGGCGTGATGTGAATGGTCATGAATATTAGGTGTGTGGGATTGAATTGTTGTCGTGAAGCGTTTGAAGAAGTGATGTGAGGCAGCCATTCTTTCTGTTAGTTCAATGGGAAAGAATGGCTGGTGTGTATTTAAGCGGCAATGACGGCTGCGGCGGCCAAAAATGCCGGCAAGCCTTGTTTGAACAAAATGCCTTTGTTGCCGGATGAAAACGCGCCCCATGCGGCGGCGATGAGGACGAAGCCGAGGAACAGGATGGTCGCGCCATAAACGGCGTTGTCAGGTGCGGCAAAGCGCGCCCATACCAAGCCGATGGCGAGGAAGCCGTTGTACAGACCTTGGTTGGAAAACAGGGTTTGTACGCGTTTTTGTTCCATAAATTCGTAAGGCATGTTGAACAGCTCTGACGCTTTTTCGCTTGGGATTTGCGTCATTTCGAGCCAGGCGATGTAGAAATGTTCGATAGCGACGAAGAGGACGAGGAGGGTGGAGAGGAGTTTCATGAAGATTCCTTTTGATGTTTAGTGTATGAGGTATTTATGGGAACAGGTCGTCTGAAAAATACAGGATGGCGGTTTATTCCCCTTCATATTCCGCACACGAAGTCGGCGTTTCCCATAATTTTACGCTGCACACTTTGACACCGGCGTTTTTCAGACGGCCATACATTTCTACGCTCATGTTTTCGGCGGTGGTGCGGCAGGGCAGGCGCAGGGTTTTCATGTTCCAGCCTTCCAAAAGCGCGGCGATTTGGCTTTCGCGTTCGTTGTCGCCGTGATAGATGAAGGCATGGTCGAACGGGTCGGTAATGTGTTGTTTGACGATGGCTTTCAGGTCGGTAAAGTCCATCACCATGCCGTCTTTCGCGCCGCCTTGGATAACGGGCGCGGAGACGGTGATTTCGAGTTTGTAGGTGTGGCCGTGCAGGTTTTGGCACTTGCCGTCATGCCCGTCGAGCATGTGCGAGGAATCGAAGGTAAAGATTTTGGTGATTTTCATGAGATGAAGGAAGCCGATGAGGCCGTCTGAACGGTGTCAAACCGGTTTCAGACGGCCTTGGGATTATTGTTCGGAAGGGAGTTTGAGGAAATGCTCGCGATAATGGCGCATTTCTTCGATGCTTTCGAGGATGTCGTCCAATGCCTTGTGCGAACCGCGTTTGACCACGCTTTTGGCGACGGCCGGATTCCAGCGTTTGGCCAATTCTTTCAGCGTGGATACGTCTAAGTTGCGGTAGTGGAAATAGGCTTCCAAACGCGGCATGTATTTGACCATGAAGCGGCGGTCTTGATGGATGGAGTTGCCGCACATGGGCGTGGATTTCTCGGGTATCCATGCGGACATGAAGTCCAACAGGTTTTGCTCGACTTCGGCTTCGGTCAGTTTGGATTCGCGTACGCGTTGGGTCAGACCGGTACGGCCGTGGGTGGCGGTGTTCCATTCGTCCATGCTGTCGAGCAATTCGTCGCTTTGATGGATGACGTATACGTCCGATTGCGCCAGTACGTTCAAATCGGAGTCGGTAATGATCATGGCGACTTCGATAATGCGGTCGTGTTCCGGGTTGAGGCCGGTCATTTCCATATCGAGCCAGCAGAGGTTGTTTGCGTTTTGGGTCATTTCAGACGGCCTTGTGTTTTCAGTTGGCAGTATTATAAAGGATAAAGGTTCGGGCCGTCTGAAAGCATTTGTAACAAGTTGTGCAATCTCTTGATATAATCGTCCGTTACACAAAAAATCACCGCCAAAAATCATGAACCCAAGCCCTTTGCTCGATATGATCGATACGCCTCAGGACTTGCGCCGTCTGGAGAAAAAACAGCTGCCGCAAGTCGCCGCCGAATTGCGCGAATTTCTGTTGGATTCCGTCGGTAAGACGGGCGGCCATTTCGCCAGCAACTTGGGCGCGGTCGAGCTGACGGTGGCGCTGCATTATGTGTACGACACGCCCGAAGACCATTTGGTCTGGGATGTTGGCCATCAAAGCTATCCGCACAAAATCCTGACCGGCCGCAAAAATCAAATGAACACCATGCGCCAATACGGCGGTTTGGCCGGTTTTCCGAAACGCAGCGAGTCGGAATACGACGCGTTCGGCGTGGGGCATTCTTCCACATCCATCGGCGCGGCCTTGGGCATGGCCGTTGCGGACAAACAGTTGGGCAACAACCGCCGCAGCGTCGCTATTATCGGCGATGGAGCCATGACAGCGGGTCAGGCGTTTGAGGCTCTGAACTGTGCAGGTGATATGGATGTCGATTTGCTGGTTATCCTCAACGACAACGAAATGTCGATTTCCCCCAATGTCGGCGCGCTGCCGAAATATCTCGCCAGCAACGTCGTGCGCGATATGCACGGCCTGTTGAGTACCATCAAAGCCCAATCAAGCAAAGTATTAGACAAATTGCCCGGAGCGATGGAGCTTGCCCAAAAAGTCGAAAACAAAATCAAAACCTTGGCAGGCGAAGCGGAATACGCCAAACAGTCGCTGTCTTTGTTTGAAAACTTCGGTTTCCGTTACACCGGCCCTGTGGACGGCCACAACGTTGAAAATCTGGTGGACGTATTAAAAGACTTGCGCGGCCGCAAAGGCCCTCAGTTGTTGCACGTCATCACCAAAAAAGGCAACGGCTACAAATTCGCCGAAAACGACCCCGTCAAATACCACGCTGTCGCCAAGCTGCCGAGCGAAGTGCCTGCCCCGGAAGTGAAACCTGCCGCGGCCAAACCGACTTATACGCAAGTGTTCGGCCAATGGCTGTGCGACCAAGCGGCGGCTGACGAGCGTTTGGTTGCCATCACGCCTGCCATGCGCGAGGGTAGCGGCTTGGTTGAGTTTGAACAGCAATTCCCCGACCGCTATTTCGACGTCGGCATCGCCGAGCAACACGCCGTTACCTTTGCCGGCGGTTTGGCATGCGAAGGCATCAAGCCTGTTGTAGCGATTTACTCCACTTTCCTGCAACGCGCTTACGACCAGTTGGTGCACGACGTTGCCTTGCAAAACCTGCCTGTTTTGTTCGCCATCGACCGCGCAGGTATTGTCGGTGCAGACGGCCCGACCCATGCCGGTTTGTACGACTTGAGCTTTTTGCGCTGCGTGCCGAACATGATTATTGCCACACCCAGCGACGAAAACGAATGCCGCCTGCTGCTCTCAACCTGCTATCAGGCAAATTCGCCGTCCGCCGTCCGTTATCCGCGCGGTACGGGTACTGGCGCAACTGTTTCAGACGGCCTGGAAACCGTTGAAATCGGCAAAGGCATCATCCGTCGCGAAGGCGAGAAAATTGCCGTTATCGCCTTTGGCAGCATGGTTGCCCCATCATTGGCCGCTGCCGATAAACTGAATGCGACCGTTGCCGATATGCGCTTTGTCAAACCGATAGATGAAGAGCTGATCGTCCGTCTCGCCCGAAGCCACGATTACATCGTTACCGCCGAAGAAAACGCCGAACAAGGCGGCGCAGGCAGCGCGGTGTTGGAAGTGTTGGCGAAACACGGCATCTGCAAACCGGTGTTGCTGTTGGGTGTAGAAGACAAAGTTACCGAACACGGTGACCCGAAAAAACTGTTGGACGACTTGGGTTTGAGTGCCGAAGCGATTGAAAAACGCATTGCCGGCTGGATCAAGGCCGTCTGAAAAATGATGATTAAAACCTATCAATACATTGCATAATTTATGGGAAAAAAACTAATCAGCATCAGCATGGTGCGCAACGAAAACGACGTGATCGAATCGTTTGTCCGTCACAATCTCGAGCTGATGGATGAAATGCACATCATCGATCACGGCAGCAGCGATGGAACAAGGGAAATCCTGATTCAATTGAAAGAAGAAGGTTTGCCGATATTTATCTATCAATATCAAGCGCTCAAGTTTAATCATGAGCAATTGGTCAACCAGCTGATGAAGCAGCTTGTAGCAAAAGATGAAGCGATAGATTTCGTTTTTCCGCTGGATGCGGACGAATTTATTTCATGTCCTAGCCGTATCATGCTGGAACAACTTTTGGATGTTATCGGCGAAAACAGGATCGGCATGTACCTTTGGCGCGGCTATTTGCCGACATCGTTGCAATACAACCCTGATTTCACCACTCAATTTACCGAGCAACGCCTCGAAACGCTCTTTACCCCCAAAGTCATTATCCCCAGATGGGCAGCCGAATCTTGCAGCGTGATTATCGGCTGCCATTACATGTTGGATAAAGATGGCAACAAGGTTAAATCAACCCTGTTTCATTCGCCGGATTATCGAGGTTTACATTCCTGGTTTATCGAGCATTTTTCCGCCCAATTTGCGGAGACCGATTTGTTGTGGCTGGGGCACTTCCCAATCCGCTCCTTGAACCAGCACATCAAAAAAATCCTCGAAAAGTCCATCTTGATTGCCATTAAAGACGGAAGCAACGATATTGCCTGGGAAAACCAGTTGCGCGAATTGTTGGACAACGGCATGAAAATGGACTTGAACGATTTACGGCTGTTGGCATACAGATACCGCGCCGGTTCCACAAGTTTGGAAGACACGCATTGTAGAGTCAGCCGTTACGAACCCTTGCGTAAAAAACCGCTGACGCTGAAATACACCTCGCCGGAAGCAGGCGATCCTTTGATGACTGTCGGACATTTGGTACTTGCATTGGCAAGCGGCGCACAAGATTCCTCTTTAGGCCTTAAGGCCGTCTAAAAAACAGCCTGCCCGCACACACAATGATAGGAAAATTATGATCAGCATCTTTGATATTTTTAAAATCGGCATCGGCCCGTCCAGCTCGCACACCGTCGGCCCGATGAAGGCTGCGGCCGCTTTTGCCGATTTGCTGCATGCCGAAAACTTGGATACACAAGTGGCGCGCATTGTCATTGAAGTGTACGGCTCGCTTGCTTTGACCGGTATCGGACACGGTACATTCGATGCATTATTGCTCGGTTTGGAAGGCAGCCTGCCGCACGATATTCCACTGGCAGACATCCCCCAACGCTTGGAACGCATCCGCACGCAACACGTTTTAAAACTCAACGGCCGCGAAATGGCCTTCAATCCCGAAAAAGATTTGGACATCCGCGGCGACAAAGTGTTGCCCAAACATCCGAACGGCCTGAACTTTATCGCCTACCATTCAGACGGCCGGAAGCTGAAAGAGCAGATTTATTATTCGGTCGGCGGCGGTTTTGTCGTAACAGACGAAGGGTTTGCACAAGAGGCTCAGGAAAATGCCGATGTGCCGTATCCATACAAAAACTGCGACGAGTTGCTGGCACAATGCCGTCTGAACCAGTTGAATATTTCCGAAGTCGTGTTGGCCAATGAAGCAGCGTTGGCAGATTGCGACGAAGCGGAAGTTCGCTGCCGTGTGGCCGCCGTGGCCGATGTGATGGAAAACTGCATCAAGCGCGGCTTGGGTGCGGAAGGGCAATTGCCGGGCGGCTTGAACGTACGCCGCCGCGCGCCGCAGTTGGCGGCCAAACTCAAAGTCCTGCGCGAGAGTGAAATCGTCAATACCCAACTTTGGCCGATGGTGTACGCCATGGCGGTCAACGAAGAAAATGCCGCCGGCGGCCGCGTCGTAACCGCACCGACCAACGGCGCGGCAGGCATTATTCCTGCCGTCTTGCACTATTTCCGCAAATTTAATCCGCACGCCAACCAATCGCGTGTTGAAGACTTCCTGCTGACTGCCGGCGCCATCGGCATTTTGTACAAAACCAACGCATCGATTTCCGGCGCGGACGTCGGCTGCCAAGGCGAAGTCGGCGTAGCGTGTTCCATGGCGGCAGGCGCATACGCCGAAGTCATCGGCGGCACGCCCAAACAAGTGGAAAACGCCGCCGAAATGGCCATGGAGCACCACTTGGGTTTAACCTGCGACCCCGTCGGCGGCTTGGTGCAAATCCCCTGCATCGAACGCAACGGCATCGCTGCCGAAAAAGCCCTCAAGCTCGCCACGCTTGCGCTTTTGGAAGACGGCACAGACAAAAAAGTTTCACTTGATGAAGTGATTCAAACCATGCTGCAAACCGGCCGCGATATGAAGGCAACCTACAAAGAAACCTCACTCGCCGGCCTGGCCGTTACCTTGCAGAAAAAAGCCGTCCCCGTATCCGTGCGCGTGGTGGAATGTTAGAAATAGAATAGGGCAATTGCCCGATAAAAAAGGCCGTCTGAAAAACTTTCAGACGGCCTTTTTTTGTATGGATTGAAGAAATTAAACATTTTTTTGATAAGGGTTTTCCAGCCCGGCCATTAAGTCGCGGAAGTATTCGCGCAACTGTTTTTCGGAGCAACCCATCAGCAGGGCGTCTTCAAAAGCGTCCTGCGCCATTTGGTACAGTTCGTTCAAGTTTTCGGTCATGACTTTGACTTTTTCGGTACAGGAAACGATCTGACCGTCGTCGTCATACCATTTGGGCATTTGCGGCATTGCCATAGCTCACCTCAGTTTAAGAAACGGGAAGGATCGTTTTTCTTCACACGGCGGCCGAAGGCGTATTTCGCGCTCCAATATTTGTGGCCGAGGCTGGTAATTTCGATACGTTTGCCCGTCCTCGGTGCGTGAATGAAATTGTTGTTGCCGATGTAGAGGCCGACGTGGGAAATACGGCCACGACCCATGGTGCGAAAAAAGACCATGTCGCCCGGCTGCAATTCGGAACGGCTCACGGCAACGCCCATTTGCGCTTGTTCGGCAGAAGTACGCGGCAGGTTCAGGCCCATGGCGCGTTTAAAGATGTGTTGCATGAAGCCACTGCAGTCAAAGCCGGTAGAGGCTGATGTGCCGCCGTAGCGGTAGGCCACGCCGAGCAAGCCCATGGCGCTGCCGATTAACTCATCTGCATTGCCCGAAGGTGCGCGCGTATTGTTGCCTGCGGCAGAATAGGTATTGGTGGGATGGACAGGGGTTGCCTGACGCGTATTGCCGTAAACATTGGCATTGTCGTTGAATTGGTTTAAAACACGCTGACGGGTGGTAATCAGGTTTTCCAAATCATCGGCGTAAGAAAAATTGACGCTCGCGAGCATGGCGACCGAAGTCCAAACTGCTGCGAGCCGGAGTAAAAAATTCATTGTACAAACTTCCGTTTCAGAAGGCATTCCCTGCCGATTGCAGGCACATTGCCGGTTTCTGAGATGTTATCCCGTATCATTCTCTTGTTATCTGCTTGATTGTATTAAAAAACTGTCTTTTTGGCAAAAAAACTGCTGTTATTTTGCGTTAAACCCTTGTTTCCAAAAGAACTAGAAAAACATCAGGCACGGTTTCGCTTGATTTATCCGCCGCTGCAACCATATAAGCGGCATTCATTGATTTATTTTCAGAGACTGACATGACACAAAATCACAGCGATATCCGTACACGCTTTATCTTTGACGATATGCCCATCCGCGGTATGCACATCCGCCTCGAAAAGGTTTGGCAACACATCGTCAACCAAAAACATTATCCTGTCGCCATCCGCCGCGCTTTGGGCGAGTTGCTGGCCGCCGGCTCTTTATTGTCTGCCAACCTTAAAAACGAAGGCACGCTGATTGTTCAGGTTCAAGGTCAGGGCCGTCTGAAAATGTTGGTGGTGGAAGCGACTTCTGAAAATACTGTCCGCGCTACCGCCCGTTGGGACGAAAACGCTGAAATCCGTGATGATGAAAGCCTGACTGCGCTGTTGGGCGAAAACAGCGTGTTCGTTTTAACCCATCAGCCTAAAGATGCCGACCCTTGGCAAGGTGTTGTCCCACTGGAAGGCGACAGCATTGCGCAAATGCTGGTCAACTATATGAAACGTTCCGAGCAGCTCGATACTTATATTACGCTTGCCGCCGACGACCACGCCGCAGGCGCATTATTGCTGCAACGTCTGCCGGAAGAAGAATTGGATGATGCCGCGTGGGAACATGTGACCACGCTTGCGCAAACGCTTACTCCGCAAGAATTGACCGGTTTGGACGCTCATCACGCCCTTTACCGCCTTTACCATGAAACCCCGCCCCGCGTTTTTGAACCGGAAGCCATTGAATTTGCCTGCACCTGCTCCCGCGGCAAAGTCAGCGATATGCTGTTGATGCTTGGCGGTCAGGAAATCGGCGGCGTGGTGGCAGAACAAGGCAGTATTCAAATTGACTGCGATTTCTGCCATAGCAAATATGTGTTTGATGAAACCGATGTCAACGCTTTGTTTGGCGCGGACGTAGTGAATGCCGTCCGTCAAGAGAATGAGCGTTTGCAGTAATCGCGCGATAAAAGTTGCTTAAAAAATTGGATTATTTAATAGAAGGGCAGGTGAAAAACCTGTCCTTTCTTTTTGGGAAAACTGAATATCATCAATAGAAAATGCCGTCTGAAAAAAGCGTGGCTGATTTCAGACGGCATGATTGTTTTAAACGATGCGTTTAATGTTTAAAGATTATTTCCAAACCAACAAAGCGTGGTTGCGTTTGCCGCGGCGGACGATAGTGTATTTGCTGAAACGTTTGTGTTCGTCGGTCAGCATATAGGCATCGTCAGGTTTTTCAGCGGCATGGTTCGGATTGTTGGCTTCGGCAGGTTTGCCGTTGAGCAAAACTGCTTTGCTGTTGACAAAGCCGCGCGCTTCTTTGTTGGAAGACGCCAAACCGGTTTTCACTAAAGCCTCAACCACGTTGAGGCTCTCGGAAACTTCAAAAGTCGGCAGGCCGTCGAGTGCCAGCTGCTCGAAGTCGCTTTCGGTGAGATGGCTTTGGTCTTCGGCAAACAGGCTTTCTGAAATGCGTTGGGCGGCGGCAAGGGCCTCTTCGCCGTGAATCAGGCGGGTCATTTCTTCGGCGAGAATGCGTTGCGCTTCTGGCTTGGTGCCGCTGGCTTTGTCTTTGGCTTCGATGGCATCGATTTCTTCGATGGACAGGAAGGTAAAGTATTTCAGGAATTTATACACATCGGCGTCGGCCACTTTCAGCCAGAATTGGTAGAACTGATACGGCGAGGTTTTCTTCGCGTTCAACCATACCGCGCCGCCTTCGGTTTTGCCGAATTTGGTGCCGTCGGATTTGGTTACCAAAGGCAGGGTCAGGCCGAATACTTGTTTTTGGTGCAGACGGCGGGTCAAGTCGATACCGGCAGTGATGTTGCCCCATTGGTCGGAACCGCCGATTTCCAAAACTGCGCCGTGGCGTTTGTTCAACTCGGCAAAGTCGTAGCCTTGCAGCAGGGAATAGGCGAACTCGGTAAAGGAAATGCCCACGTCGTCGCGCTCAATACGCTGTTTGACGGACTCTTTGTTCAACATGGCGTTAACGGAGAAATGCTTGCCGATGTCGCGCAGGAAGTCGAGGCAGTTCATGCTGCCGAACCAGTCGGCGTTGTTGGCCATAATAGCAGCGTTATTGCCTTCAAAACTTAAGAAAGGGGTCAATTGGTTGCGGATGCTTTCCACCCAGCCGGCAACGGTTTCGGCGGAATTCAAGCTGCGTTCTGTCGCTTTAAAGCTTGGGTCGCCGATCATACCGGTCGCACCGCCCACCAAAGCAATCGGCGTATGGCCGGCTTGTTGGAAACGGCGCAATGCCAATACAGGCAGCAAGTGGCCGATGTGCAGGCTGTCGGCCGTCGGGTCAAAACCGCAATAGAGGGAAATTTTTTGTTCGTTTAACAAAGCGTCTAAGGCTTCGATGTCGGTAGTTTGCGCGATTAAGCCACGCGATTGTAGGTCTTTGATGACGCTCATTGATGTCTTCCAAAAAAATTAGCAGTTTTACAAACTGCTAATTGTAACAAATTTCATCGGATGAATGGCTATGGCTTACTGAAGAAGCGTGTGTTTTTCAGAAAAACGCTTGGCCAGTTCTCTACCGCCGTAAGGGTTGATGTGGTCTCTATCGGAATAAACCGGCAATCCGTTGATTTTGAAACTGTGCGGAATATAGGCGGTGGCATCGATAATATACACATTGGCATATTTTTCGGCTAATTTTTTGATGCGTTCATTTCCTTTAAAAGTGTTTTGTTCATCAATAACAAGATTTTGATTAAATCCCGGTATGCGGTAAGACAGGATATAGGCGCGCAAACCGTTGTAGGATAGATTAGGGTTGTCCAGCATCAGGTAAACCGCTTGTTTTTCCGAAGAAAGTTTTTGCAACATGAGGTCGAATTTTTTGAAAAAATCGGCATCGTAAGCAAGGGAATGGCTGTTTTCAGGCATTTGGCTGCCCCAGCGCATGGCCAAAAGCACTTTTGAGTATTGGGACAGATGCTCTTTGGCATACTCATAAACGGCACGGCAGGAGGCGTTTTGCTTGAATATGGGGGCGGCATAACCTTCTACATAGGCACAACTGTCCGCCGTGACCATCGTTGCCGACCATTTTTCTTTTTTGCCGACGGTATCAAAAAACGTTTTATATTGGTCGGCATGCGAATCGCCCAAAATCAGTAATTCCGGCTGTTTGTCGGTATCGCCCCAAACACATTGTTTGTCGGTATTGTTGTGGCAAGAAGTGTAGGAACGCGCCAATCCCATATGGTCGTACTGCTCCATAAACGGGAGCTTCATGGCAAGAAAAGGCGTTATGGCCAAAACAAGCATGGGGGCGGCATAAACCCATGCCACAGATTGGGCAAAAGAGCCTTTCCACTTTTTAAACGGTTTCTCGACAAAATAATAAGAAAACAGGGAGAGTGCAAACATTAAGACAATCGCGGCCGCAGTCGAATATGAAGGCAGATTGTTTGAACCGATGTATCTCATAAAAGCCAATACAGGCCAATGCCACAGATACAGCGAATAGGAAATCAAGCCTATGCCGACTGTAATCTTCCATTGGAAGAATTTTTTCAGCCGGTGTTCAAATTGATTGAAATAAATGAATGCGGCAGCGGCCAAACAAGGAATGATGGCGGCAGGTCCCGGGAAATAGGCGGTTTTTTCCGTATAGGCAAACAGGCAGGCAAACAGTACGCAGACGGAAAGCAATGCGCCTGCCGCCGCATATGGTTTGCCGGTATCCAGCCCTTGTTGTTGCCGATATTGCATCCACACGGCCGTCAACGAGCCGATCAGCATTTCGCAGGCGCGCAGATGGGGCAGGTAATATTTATCCAGCGAAGTCGGTATAAAAGAAGCCAAAATGCTGAATACGCATAGCGTGATGAGGAAGGCAAACTGAGTGCGCCAGCTTTTGCGGACCACCAATAACAGCAATATCGGGAAGATGAAATAATATTGCTCTTCAACCGATAAAGACCAAATGTGAAGCAAAGGTTTTTCTTCTTGTATGGGATCGAAATAGCCCTGACCCTTTGCAAAAAAGATATTGGAGATGAATCCCAAGGTAGACAGTGCCGTCTTCCATAAAAGGGAAAAATCATCTTTGGTGAATAAAAGAAAGCCGCATATCAGCGTTGCCGCCAATACGGTAAAAAATGCGGGCAGTATCCGCTTGATACGGCGGATGTAAAACTTTTTGAACGAGAAAATCCCGCTGCTCATTTCACGATGGATAATCATCGTGATCAGAAAGCCCGAAATGACAAAAAAGATATCAACACCAAGAAAGCCGCCAGGCAGCCAGTTTTTTTCAATATGGAAAGCGATAACGGATAGAACAGCAACGGCACGCAATGTATCAATATCTGGGCGGTAAGATAAAACTTTGCTCATAATATTTTGATTTTAATTAGTTTATTTTAATGGCGTCGTCTGAAAAGTGATTCCTGCCGAGAATGGCAGTATTTCGGAGGTCGGCCATTGTTTGTCGGAACAGGGCAGTTTGTTTGCCTTCTTAGAATGATTGCTGATGATATGCGTTTGAATAGTAATGGATTAGAGTAGGAATAAAGTTGATAGTTTCAACATAATATTTAATATGTTGTTTTTATAATGAATCAATACGATATGGTATAGTTTGATTTTTCATTGTCATATCAATGATATTGTTATTGATGATGTAACCTTGCGCTATTTTTAGGTAAGGTGTTGGTAAGAAATGGGAGATTTTAAGAAAGAAAAATTACGGGCTATGCCCGCATTTATTATGGAGATAATGTCTTGTTTTGTTGATATTTCAAGACGTGAGGCCGTCTGAAAATAAATTCAGACGGCCTTAATCTTAGAAAAGGCCGTCTGAAAAAGCGTTTTACCGGGTTATACGTTAAACAAGAAGTGCATCACATCGCCGTCTTGTACGACGTATTCTTTGCCTTCCACACGCATTTTGCCGGCTTCTTTGGCTTTGGCTTCGCCGCCTAAAGCGATGAAGTCCTCGTAGGCGATAACTTGGGCGCGGATGAAGCCGCGTTCAAAGTCGGTGTGAATCACGCCGGCGGCTTGCGGCGCAGTGTCGCCTTTGTGGATAGTCCAGGCGCGGACTTCTTTCACGCCGGCGGTAAAGTAGGTTTGCAGGCCCAAGAGGTCGTAGCCGGCACGAATCAGGCGGTTCAGGCCCGGTTCTTCCAAGCCCATTTCGGCGAGGAATTCGGCTTTTTCGTCGTCTTCCAATTCGGCGATTTCGCTTTCCATCGCGGCGCAAACGGCGACGACGGGGGCGTTTTCTTTTTCAGCCAATTCTTTCAGGCGGTCGAGGTGCGGATTGTTTTCAAAACCGTCTTCGGAAACGTTGCCGACGTACATGGCAGGTTTGGCGGTCAGCAGGAACAGCGGCTTGAGCATGGCGAGTTCTTCCGCGTCCAAACCGAAGGAGCGGACGGGTTTGCCTTCGTCCAGATGCGGCAGCAGTTTTTTGCACAGCTCGACCAGTTTTTGCGCGTCTTTATCGCCTGAGCGGGCGCGTTTTTCTTCGCGGACGATGGCTTTTTCGACGCTGGCGAGGTCGGCAAGTGCCAATTCGGTGCCGATGGTTTCGATGTCGGCAATTGGATCGACTTTGCCTGCAACGTGGACGATGTTGTCGTTGTCAAAGCAACGTACGACGTTGACAATCGCGTCGGTTTCGCGGATGTTGGCGAGGAACTGGTTGCCCAAACCTTCGCCTTTGCTCGCGCCTGCAACCAAACCGGCAATGTCGACGAATTCGACGATGGCAGGCTGCATTTTTTGCGGATTGACGATTTTTGCCAATTCGGCCATGCGCGGATCGGGGACTTCAACGATGCCGACGTTGGGTTCGATGGTACAGAAAGGATAGTTTGCCGCTTCGATACCCGATTGGGTCAGCGCGTTAAAGAGGGTGGATTTGCCGACGTTGGGCAGGCCGACGATGCCGCATTTCAAGCTCATGGTTTTTCCTGAAAAGATAAAAGTTTAACGGCGGATTATAGCATATTGTGGAGGTACTCAAAACAGCCGCAATGCTGGTGTGTTCTTATAATAAAAGGCCGTCTGAAAAAGAGGGGCAGGCATTCAGCCTATTGTTCTTCCGAAGAATGAGTAAATGAATAAAGCCATTAAATAAAACAATTTTATGGACAGGAGGCTTAAGATTAAACCCAAAAGAATGCCCAGTACCCAATAAATCATCTGACGGTATTTCGGGTCGGATGCGGTACGCAACATTTTGAAATACAAAACCAGACAGCCGAACATGCAGATTGTTTGAAACAGAATGATGGGGAGGCTGTCAATGGCTTCGGAAATCGACCCATAAAGGATGATTGTCCCTATGCGTATGCATAAATAAATTAAAGCCGAGCCTGCCGCCGAACTCCCAAAAGTGACAGGCGTGTCGGATGAATCGGCTGTTTTGTGGGGCTGAAGCCTGCCGAATAACAAGATAAATACAATGTCAAACATAATGACGGTTGCCTTGGTGTGAGGTATTTTTATTTTTCAGACGGCATCTGGGTGGTCTGAAAGCTTATTGTGCTGCGATATGGAGCAGTGCCGCATTAAGGTATGTCAGTAAGTTGACTATCATCGTGCTGAAGCGGTTGCCATGCTTCATTGAGCACATTGATTTTGTAGCGGGTTATCTGCTATTGCCCAAAATAGTCCGAAATACGGGCAAGTTAAATGAATAGGGTAAGAGTGGCAAGCAGGTTGAAAAACATTATGAGGCTTATGGATAAAGCCTTTGCTATGGTTCGCAGTTGGTTGAAAGGCCGTCTGAAAACTGTTTCAGACGGCCTTTTTTCCGTACTGCTTTAACCGGTATTACGCAAACCTTGCGCTACGCCGTTGATGGTCAAGTGAACCATCAGCAGGGCGTGCGGATTGTCGGGCTCTTTGCGCAGGCGTTTGAGCATGGCGACTTGCAGGCCGTTGAGGGCGTTCAGGTATGGAATCCTCAAGGCAAGCGAACGGGCAAGGCTGCGGTTGTCGCGCAGGAGCTCTTCGGTTTGCAGCAGGTCGAGCAGTGCTTTGCGGCTGCGTTGGTATTCTTCCTTGATCATGCCGAAGATGACTTTTGCTTTATCGGGCGATTCGCTCAAGCCGGCATAGTTTTCCGCCAAGGTGATGTCGGTTTTCGCCATCACTTGCTCCATATTGGAGAGCATAGCTTGGAAGAACGGGTTGTTTTGGGCGTGTTCGCGCAGGGCGGCGAGGGTTTCGGGTTTGCCTTCGCACAAGGTTTCCACTGCGCTGCCGAAACCGTACCAAGCCGGCAGCATGAGGCGGTTTTGCATCCAGGAGAATACCCACGGAATCGCGCGCAAGTCCTGAATCCGCGCCAGGGTTTTACGGCTGGCGGGACGGCTGCCGAGGTTGAGGGTGGCGATTTCCTGAATCGGGCTGGTTTGCAGGAAGTAGTCGATAAAGTCGGGGTGGGTAATCAGTTCGCGGTAGTATTTGAACGATACGTCCGACAAATCCTGCATCAGTTTGGCATCAGGGTCTTTTTTATCCGGCAGGATACTGGCTTCCAAAGTCGCGGCAACCAAGGTTTCCAAGTTGCGTTGGGCATTGCCTGGGTCGGCGTATTTGGCGGTAATGACTTCGCCTTGCTCGGTAATGCGGATTTGTCCGGCAACGCTGCCTGCAGGTTGCGCCAAAATGGCTTGGTAAGACGGGCCGCCGCCGCGACCTACGCTGCCGCCGCGGCCGTGGAACAGGCGCATGCGGACATTGTATTTTTTGAAGAGTTCGACTAAGCCCAATTCGGCCTGATACAGACACCATGAGCTGGTAACGTAGCCGCCGTCTTTGTTGGAGTCGGAGTAGCCGAGCATGATTTCTTGAATGTTGCCGCGGCTTTCGAGCAGGGCGTCATACCAGTCGAGGCGGAACATGGTTTCCATGACCGGGCAAGCGTTTTCGAGCGCTTCGATGGTTTCAAACAGAGGCACGATGTTGATGCGGCTGCGCGGTTTGCCGTTTCCCACTGTCAACAGGCCGCTTTCTTTCAGCAGCAATGCCAAGGCGAGCAGGTCGCTGGGTTGTTCGCAGTTGGAAATAATGCTTTGCGTAACGGCATCTTCGCCGAATTCGTCTTTGATTTTGCGCGCTTCGTTGAAAATCGCCAGTTCGTGACGGGTATGGTCGCTGTATGTGATGAACGGGCTGTATAGCGGGCGTTGATGGCTCAATTCGCGCAACAGGGCGGCTTGTTTTTGCTCTTCGTTCAGGCTGTTGTAGTCTTCCAAACCTGCGTGTTGGAAAAGTTCGGCAACCACATCGGCGTGTTTGCCTGCGTGTTGGCGCAGGTCGAGCGGCATCATGTGGAAACCGAACACGGACACGCTGCGGATAATGTCGGCCAGACGGCCTTCTGCCAGCAGTTGGCTGCCGTTTTCGTGGAGCGAGCGTTGCAGTTTTTTCAGGTCGTTGAGGAACTCTTCAACCGTGGCATAAGGCTCGAGGAAGCCGAATTTGCAGCCCATGCCCAAACCGAGTGAACGTGCCTTGCCCATAGCGCGTGCCATGATGTAGGCGATGGCGCGGCGGTAGGGTTCTTCGGCGCGGGCGATTTCTTCATCGGGAGACTGGGCGGAAAGTGCCATCACGTCGTCGTTGACTTTGACGCGGCGGATGGAGAGCGGCAATTCGCGGTAGAGTTTGTCGAGTTCGCCGCGATAGAAACGGAATACGGCGTCGGCATGCCGTCTGAACGCAAAACGCAAGGTTTCGGCAGAAACGAACGGGTTGCCGTCGCGGTCGCCGCCGATCCAGCCGCCGATTTTGAGAATATTCGGAACGCGGACACCGGGATAGGCCGTCTGAAAATCGCGTTCCATTGTGCGGTAGAGTTTAGGCAGGGCTTCAAAGAAGCTCATCGGGAAGATGGATACACCGTTGTTGATCTCGTCGTTGACGCTGAGTTTGTGGCGGCGCGTTTCGCTGGTCTGCCACAAGCCCAAAAGGACTGTGTCGATTTCGCGGCGCAATTGAGCCAGTGCATCAGGATTAGTGCAGCGTTCGCGTTGCGGCAGCAGCGCGCGGATGCGGCGGTTGAAGCTCAAGACGGTTTGGCGTTGCACCTCGGTCGGGTGCGCGGTCAAAACGGCGGTAACGACCGTGTTGTCCAGTTGTTGTTGCACCGCTTTGCCGTTGACTTTTCCGGCTTTGAGCTTGCGCACGGTTTCCGTCAGGCTGCCTTCGGCGCTGTTGTGTCCTGCATCTTCGTGGATTTGGCGGCGGCGTTCGTGGTGCACGTCTTCGGCGATGTTCAGAATTTGTGCGAACAGGCCGCAGGCCAGGGTTAAATCGTGGGTTTGCTGTTCGTCCAGTTGCGGCAACACCTTCTCAATCAAGGCGGCGCTGTCGTCTGAAGTCGATAACAACTTAACGGTTTCGACCACCAAAGGCGATGCTTCTTCATGCAGCAGATTGAACAGAGACTGTTTTAAAAATTCCGCATCCGCTGCCAAAGCGGCATCTTTGGGATTGTTTAAGATATGCAGTTGCATGATTTTTCTCTTATTTAAATGTTAATTTGGGTTTGTCCCGAATCCATTGTATAGCAAATTTTTGTAAACTGCCAATGCTGCCGTCCGATACATTTCAAACCGGAAAACGGCCGTCCGTATCCGCCGCGTGGCCGGTGTCTGTAAAATGCCGTAAAATATTGACTGTCAAAACAGAGGCGAGAACCCCATGATTGAATTCCCCAACCAGCCCGATTTTCCTGAGCAACACACCGCCGTCGCCGTCGGCACCATCAACATGAGCCAGCAGGCGGTACGGGTGTTGATAGAGAATGCCGCCGAAAAGGCAAGCATCCTGACCATCGCCCGCGTTGCCGCCATTCAAAACATCAAACAAAGCGGCAACCTGATTCCGCTGCACCTGCCCGGCCGCATCATCGGCGTGCAGGTTGATTTCGATATTAACATCGAGCTGGCCTGCCTGAAAGCCACATTGACCGTCCAAGCGCACAGCAACGGCAGCATTGCCACCGAAGCCCTGACCGGCCTCAATTTGGCACTCTTGAGCGTTTACGACATGATGAAAGACGTTGACCGCAATATGATGCTCAGTGGCATCCGCCTCGAATCCGAAACCAGCAGCGAAGGCCGTCCTTTCCTGTTTGACAACGCCTACGAAAATATCAATTTCTAAACCACTCAGGCCGTCTGAACATTGGGTTTCAGACGGCCTTATTGTTATGATGAACGATCAACAACTTTTGCGGTTCAGCCGCCATATCCTGCTGGATGAAATCGGTATCGAAGGCCAAGAAAAACTCTTAGCCGCCCATGCGCTCGTTGTCGGTTGCGGCGGTCTGGGTGCGGCGGCCTTGCCGTATCTTGCCGCCGCCGGTATCGGCCGCCTGACGATTGCCGATGCCGATACCGTCGACGAGACCAACCTTCAACGCCAAATCACGTTTACCGAAGCCGACATCGGTAAAAACAAGGCTTTGGTCATGCAAGGCCGTCTGAAACAGATCAACAGCCAAACACACATTACCGCCATGGCCGAATTTCTCGATGAGGCCAGGCTGGTCGAATTGGCAAACGCCGCCGACATCATCCTCGATTGTTCCGACAACTATCCCACGCGCCAGGCGGTCAACCGCGCCGCCGTTGCAGCGCGCACACCTTTGATTTCCGCCGCGGCCGTCCGCTTTGACGGACAAATCGCCGTGTACCGCCCCGACCTTCCCGATACGCCTTGTTATGCCTGCCTGTTTGACGGCGAACAAGCTGACGACGGCGCTTGTGCATTGTTCGGCGTTTTTTCGCCCTTGGTCGGTGTTGTCGGAACGACCCAAGCCGCCGAAGCGCTCAAAGTGCTGCTCGGTATCGGCACGCCGTCGCACGGCAAACTTTCCACCTACAACGCATTGAGCGGACAATGGCGGCAATACGGGGTGAGGCGCAATCCCGAATGTCCGGTTTGCGGCGGCCGTTAAAGACAAAAGCAGGGCAAGGGTTTCAATGCTCCGAAGCCAATCTGCCGGAGCAATCATGCTTATCTTTCATTAAACTTAAAAGAAGGCGTTTCTTCCCTTTTCAGACGGCCTGTGACACGATATGATTCAATGATTAATAAATTTTTTGAGGCCGTCTGAAAAAGATAGGGAGAAACCGGCTTAATGAATATTATTCGTGCCTTATTGGTGGTATTGGGTTGCCTGACTTTGGGCGAGGCGGCCGTTTGGATTTTGGGGTTGAAGCTGCCGGGCAGCATTGTTGGCATGGGTTTGCTGTTTGCCGCGCTGCAGGCCGGTTGGGTCAAATTGTCTTGGGTGGAAGAGCTGGCGGACATTTTGATGGCGAACCTGACTTTGTTTTTGGTGCCGCCTTGCGTGGCTGTCATCAGCTATTTGGATGTGATTGCAAACGACTGGTTTTCGATTTTGACGGCCACCATCGCCAGTACGGTGTGCGTGTTGTTGGTCACGGGCAAGGTGCATGAATGGGTCAGGAGGCTGATGTGATGGGCGATATCGACAATTTGTTGCGTATGCCCGTGCTTATGCTGTTTCTGACTTTGGCCGTATATGCTTTGGCGGTGCAGATTCGGGTGCGCACGGGAAACGTTTTGTGCAATCCGGTATTGATCAGCACGCTGGTGTTGATGGGGTATTTGAAGGTATTTGCCATCGATTACGAGCTGTATCACGACGCGGCGCAGTTTATCGATTTTTGGTTGAAACCGGCGGTCGTATTGCTGGCCGTGCCGCTTTATCGAAATTGGGACCGTATCCGCAGCCAGTGGTTGCCGGTGGTGTTGTCGCAGTTGGCGGGCAGCGTGACGGGCATTGTTACGGGCGTGTATTTCGCCAAATGGCTGGGCGCGTCGCGCGATGTGGTTTTATCGTTGGCTTCCAAATCGGTGACCAACCCGATTGCGATTGAAATCACGGCATCGGTCGGCGGTATTCCGGCGATTACGGCGGCAACGGTGATTATCGCCGGACTTTTTGGACAGATGGCCGGATATAAAGTGTTGAAAGGGGCGTTGTACATGCCTTCTTCAGTGGGGATGTCTTTAGGGACGGCTTCCCATGCGATGGGGATTGCGGCGTCTTTGGAATACGGCCGCCGTATGGCCGCCTATGCCGGCTTGGGCTTGACGCTCAACGGCGTATTGACGGCGGTATTGGTGCCCATTTTGATTCCCTTATTGGGCGTATAGCGTTTGGGCCGTCTGAAAACAGTGTAAAACAGGAGAAAATGATATGGCTGTAAATTTGACTGAAAAACGTGCAGACGAATTGTTGGAAATCGACGGCATCCGTCTGTTTACGGGTCGTGCCGGCATCAAGCAACAAGACCGCGACGATTTGACGCTGATGGTGTTGGGCGGCGGACATACGGTGGGCGCGGTGTTTACGCAAAACCGTTTCTGCGCCGCGCCGGTGCATATCGCCAAGTCGCATCTGTTTGACCAAGACGGCGTGTGTGCCTTAGTCGTCAATACGGGCAATGCCAATGCGGGTACCGGCGCACAGGGCCGTCTGGACGCGATTAAAGTGTGTGCGGCGGCGGCGGAACAGGTCGGCTGCCAATCCAATCAGGTGATGCCGTTTTCGACCGGCGTGATTTTAGAACCCTTGCCTGTGGATAAAATCGTGGCCGCTTTGCCGCAAGTGCGCCCTGCATTCTGGTCGGACGCGGCGCGTGCCATCATGACGACGGACACTGTGCCGAAAGCCGCTTCGCGCCAAGGCTTGGTCGGCGAAAAACACACAGTCCGCGCCACCGGCATCGCCAAAGGTTCGGGCATGATTCATCCGAACATGGCGACCATGTTGTCGTTTATTGCCACCGATGCCAAAGTGTCCCAGCCGATTTTGCAGCTGATGACGCAAGAAATCGCAGACGAAAGTTTCAATACGATTACCGTGGACGGCGATACCAGCACCAACGACAGCTTCGTGATTATGGCGACAGGCCGTTGCGGTCAGAGCGAAATCGACAATACCGCCGATCCGCGCTATGCGCAGCTCAAAGCCTTGCTCGGTTCGCTGGCATTGGAATTGGCGCAGGCGATTGTCCGTGATGGCGAGGGCGCGACCAAGTTCATCACGATTGAAGTGCAAAACGCGAAAACCCGCGAAGAAGCGCGCAAGGTGGCTTATGCCGTCGCCCATTCGCCTTTGGTGAAAACCGCGTTCTTTGCCTCCGACCCGAACTTGGGTCGTCTGTTGGCAGCCGTCGGCTATGCCGGTATTGAAGACTTGGATGTTGATGCTTTGAAAATGTGGCTGGATGACGTGTTGGTGGCCGAAAACGGCGGCCGTGCGGAAAGCTATACCGAAGAGGCTGGACAAGCCGTGATGAACCGTCCGGAAATCACCGTCCGCATCGATTTGCAACGCGGCGATACGGAGGCGGTCGTCTATACCTGCGATTTGTCGCACGAGTATGTGTCGATTAACGCGGATTACCGTTCTTAAAAAACCTTTATCCTTGTGTTCAGACGGCCTTTGAGAAAAGTATCAAGGCCGTCTGAACACATTGACTGCGTGTTTATGATGAAATTTCCACAGACTTGGGCGGCGCGCCTCGCCCACAAAATCCGCCAAACCAAACGCTTGTCGAAAAAAAGCATGGCTTTTCTGTTTTTGCTGGCAGGCTCGGCGCTGGTTGCCCTGACGGCTTTGCTGTTTGCGCGTTTGGCGGATTTGGCTTTGGAATGGAACGCTTTGTTGGTGGGCAAATATCCGTGGTTTGCGTGGGTGGCTTTGCCGCTGGGCTTGCCGCTTTTGGCGTGGTTTACGCGCAAATTTGCGCCGTACACTTCCGGCAGCGGTATTCCGCAGGTCATCGCTTCGTTGTCTTTGCCGTATGGCGCGCAGAAAACCCGTCTGATTCGTCTGGGCGAAACCTTTTTTAAGATTCCGCTGACGTTTTTGGGCATGATTTTGGGGGCGTCGATCGGTAGGGAAGGGCCGTCTGTACAAGTGGGTGCGGCGGTCATGAACGCTTGGGGCGCGTGGTGTAAAAAGCACGGGCTGGCGTTTAGGGGCATGCAGGAAAACGATTTGATTGCCGCAGGCGCGGCCGGCGGTTTGGCGGCGGCGTTTAACGCGCCTTTGGCCGGCGTGGTGTTTGCCATCGAAGAATTGGGGCGCGGCGTGCTTTTACGTTGGGAACGTCAAATCCTGATGGGCGTGTTGGCGGCCGGTTTCATTCAAGTGGCGATACAGGGCAATAACCCGTATTTCTCAGGTTTTCAAGGGCATGAGCTGCCAAATATGCTGATGTGGGCGGCGGTGTCGGGCATCGTCTGCGGTGTGGCAGGCGGATTGTTCGGCAGCTTTTTGTATCGCGGCGCGGCGGCATTCGCACCGGTACGCTGGCGCAGTTTCATTCGCCGCCATTTGTTGGTGGTTGCCTTTGTGATGGGTATTTTGCTGGCGTTGCTCGGTACGTTTTATCAAGGTAAAACCTATGGCACGGGCTATCACGAAGCCGCAGCCGCACTCAAAGGCGCGTATGAAGCGCCGTTCGGCTTGGCTGCCGCAAAATGGGCGGCAACCGTGTTCAGCTATTGGGCAGGCATTCCCGGCGGCATCTTCACGCCGTCGTTAACCATCGGCGCGATGATAGGCGAACACATGGCTTCTTTCGCGCAACTGGGCGACGCGTCCAATGTCGCGGTTTTGCTCTGCATGGCCGCATTCCTTGCCGCCGCGACCCAATCGCCGTTGACTGCCGCCGTGGTGGTCATGGAAATGACGGGCGGACAGAATTTACTGTTTTGGATGCTGTTGACTTGCATCTTCGCTTCGCAAGTCTCGCGCCAATTCTCGCCGCATCCGTTTTACCATGCCGCAGGTTTGCGCTTCAGACGGCATATCGAAGCCGAAAGCGGACATGTTCAGCACGAGAAAAAAGAATAGGTCGGCATAATAAAGGCCGTCTGAAAATCAGATTTCAGACGGCCTTTATTATGTCGTTTAAAGCTGTATTACGGTTTACTTAAACAGCAAAATCAGCAGCAAAACAACCGCAATCGCACCCAGCCACAGGCTTTGACGTTGCTGTACTTTGACCAGATGCACATAGGCATCGCGCATTTCCTGTTGGCGGTTTTCATCAATCAGCGCACTGATTTTGCGCGGCAGGGAAGGGATGATTTGCGCCCAGTCGGGGGCTTCGTTTTTGAGGTTGCGCCAGAGGGCTTTGGGGCCGACCTGTTCGTTCATCCAGCGCACCAAAAACGGTTTGGCGGTTTTCCACAAGTCCAAATCGGGATCGAGTTGGCGGCCCAAGCCTTCGATGTTGAGCAGCGTTTTTTGCAGCAATACCAGCTGCGGTTGGATTTCGACATTGAAGCGGCGGCTGACTTCAAACAGGCGCATCAGCACCAAGCCGAAGGAAATCTGCGAAATCGGTTTGTTGAACACAGGCTCGCACACGGCGCGGACAGCGGCTTCCAATTCTTCCGCGCGCGTGTCGGCAGGTACCCAGCCCGATTCGATGTGTGCGGTGGCGACGCGGTGGTAGTCGCGGTTGAAGAAGGCGAGGAAGTTGATGGCGAGATAGCGTTTGTCGTAATCGGTCAGCGTACCGACGATGCCGAAGTCGAGGGCGATGTAGCGGTTATCGGCGGCGACCAAAATATTGCCGGGGTGCATATCCGCATGGAAAAAGCCGTCGCGGAAGACTTGCGTGAAGAAGATTTCCACGCCGTAATCGGCGAGTTTGTGCAAATCAATGCCGTCGGCTTTGAGTTTGGCAATATCGGATACCGGCGTGCCGTCCATCCATTCGATGGTCAGCACGTCGCTGGTGCAGTAGTCGTAAAACACCTTCGGCACAATCAGCATATCGCTGTTTTGGAAATTGCGACCGAGTTGGCTGGCATTGGCGGCTTCGCGCATCAAGTCCAATTCGTCATGCAGATATTTGTCAAATTCGGCCACCACTTCGCGCGGCTTCAAACGCTTGCCGTCTGAAAACAAACGTTCCACCCAGCCCGCGCCAAAGCGCATCAGTGACAAATCCTGTTCGATAACGGGCAAAAGGTTGGGGCGCAAGACTTTGACCGCTACTTGTTCGCCCGAATGCAGGCGGGCTTTGTGTACTTGGGCGATGGACGCGCTGGCGACCGGCTCGGTTTCAAATTCCGCGTATAAAGTGTCGATGGATTGACCCAGCGATTTTTCGATTTGCGAGCGCGAAAGCTGTGCGTCAAACGGCGGCACTTTGTCTTGCAGCCTTGCCAGTTCGACCGCGTAATCGTGTGGAATCAAATCGGGACGCGTGGACAATACCTGTCCGAATTTGATGAAAATCGGCCCCAGGCTTTCCAACGCCAAACGCAGGCGCACGGCAGGCGTTTCGTGTTTGAACTTGGACGACTGCGGCAGCATATTGAGGAAAGTCCGCGCCCAACCCGGACGGACCAGCGAGGCAATCAGCTCGGCAAGGCGGTAGCGGTAGAGCGTGCAGAGGATGGTTTTAATGCGTTTGAGGCGGTTCATGATGGACGCAGATAAATCGAAAAAACAGAATTATATAGGAAAAACGGGTAAGGGCTTCAGACGGCCTGAGACTTTTGCAAAAACATTTGCCGCATATCCGGCAATTTTGCAAAGGTTTGCGGTCGGCCGTTTTGATAAAAAGATGAATATTCACATCATAAATATTCGTCGGCCACTTGCCCAAACCGCCGATTCAAGCCATAATCGGAGCATGTGCAGGAGAGAGCTACACCCAACTACATGTAGCCACCGAAGGCGCAGACACCCTTAAATCGCTCAGGTATCAGGGACTGCACATTGAAACAAACAATCTGGAGAGCGGCGTTTGAATAACGTCCACCGAAGGGGAGAAGGCCGTCTGAACCACCATTCAGACAACCGCGCAAAGCAGTGAGCAGACTGGTTTGCCATCATGCGGATACGGCCGAAAATCTCAGGTTCAAGGACAGATAGGGTCATCCGCGCACAGGTGCGCGGGCGGCATCTGAACAAAAAATCCGGAGAAACTTGAGAATGACTGCCCTGAAAACCACCCCGTTTTATCAAGCCCATCAAGATGCAGGCGCGAAGCTGGTCGATTTTGCCGGCTGGGAGCTGCCCATCCATTATGGTTCGCAAATCGCCGAACACGAAGCCGTGCGCACCGATGCCGGTATGTTCGACGTATCACACATGCTCGTTACCGACGTAGCAGGCGCAAATGCCAAAGCCTTTTTCCGCAAACTGATTGCCAACGACGTTGCCAAACTCGCCTTCGTCGGCAAAGCCCTTTATTCCGCGCTGCTAAACGACAACGGCGGCGTGATTGACGACTTGATCGTTTACCGCACCAACGAAGCCGAAACCCAATACCGCATCGTGTCCAACGGCGCGACCCGCGAAAAAGATACGGCGCAATTCCACAAAGTCGGACAAGAATTCGGCGTTGCCTTCAATCCGCGCTACGACCTCGGTATGCTTGCCGTACAGGGTCCTAAAGCCATTGAAAAACTCCTGACCGTCAAACCCGAATGGGCGGATGTCGTCAATAATCTCAAACCGTTCCAAGGCGCGGATTTGGGCAACGATTGGTTTGTCGCCCGCACCGGCTACACCGGCGAAGACGGCGTCGAAGTCATCCTGCCCGGCACCGAAGCCGTCGCATTCTTCAAAGCCTTGCAACAAGCCGGCGTGCAGCCCTGCGGCCTCGGCGCGCGCGACACCCTGCGCATGGAAGCCGGCATGAATCTCTACGGCAACGATATGGACGACGACACCAGCCCGCTCGAAGCAGGCATGGGTTGGACGGTTGATTTGAAAGACGAAAGCCGCGATTTCGTCGGCAAAGCCGCCTTGCTGGCATTGAAAGAAAAAGGCGTTGCCGTCAAACAAGTCGGTTTGCTGCTCGACAAAGGCGGCATCCTGCGCGCGCATATGGAAGTGTTGACCGATAAAGGCCAAGGCGAAACCACCAGCGGCGTATTCTCGCCCAGCCTGAAACAATCCATCGCCATCGCCCGCGTACCGAAAGATTTTGACGGCGATACCGCCAAAGTCCTGATTCGCGGCAAGGAAGTCGATGTGCGCGTATTGAAGCTGCCGTTTGTGCGCAACGGTCAAAAACAGTTTGATTAATATCGATTCAGACGGCCTTTTTTGTGAAGGGCCGTCTGAAAGCAGGTTTTAATTGTCGTCCGATACGGACGTTTGTAGAAAGCATTGAACAAGGCATCTGTGGATATTGATTCACGCAGAGGCCGTCTGAAAATAACCCCTATCAATGGAGAATCAAACCATGAGCAACATCCCAGCCGAACTGAAATACGTTGCCAGCCACGAATGGCTGCGCCTTGAAGAAGACGGTACCATCACTGTCGGCATTACCCATCACGCGCAAGAGCTGTTGGGCGACATCGTGTTCGTCGAGCTGCCCGAAGTCGGTGCAAACCTGGCTGCCGAAGAGCAAGCCGGTGTGGTTGAATCTGTGAAAGCCGCGTCCGACGTGTACGCGCCGATTGCGGGCGAAGTCGTTGCCGTCAACGAAGATTTGCCCAGCGCGCCGGAAACTGCCAACAGCGACCCTTACGGCGCAGGCTGGTTCTTCAAAATCAAACCTGCCAACCCTGCCGATTACGACGGTCTGCTGACTGCCGAACAATACGCAGGCGAAGTAGCTTGATTTTTGCAAACATCCAAACAGGTTTTGCGCCTGTTTGATATTGCAGGTCTTAGGTCGTCTGAAAAATGCTTTCAGACGGCCTTTGTTTCAATTTTCCTCAATAAACATGAATTACTGCGAATTTGTCGCCACGCTACCCGACGATACGGACAACCCCAACCAACATTATCACGACACGCAATACGGTTTTCCGATTGAGGACGACAATGAATTGTTTGAGCGGCTGGTGTTGGAAATCAATCAGGCGGGTTTGAGCTGGACGCTGATGTTGAAGAAGCAGCAGGCATTTCAGACGGCATTTAAAGGTTTCGATATCGAGACGGTCGCCGCATTTGACGAAGCCGATATTGAGCGGCTGCTTGCCGACGCAGGCATCGTCCGCAACCGCCTGAAAATCAACGCAGCCATTTATAACGCGCGACAAATCAAACAAATACAGCAAGAATACGGCTCATTCAAAAACTGGCTCGATGCGCACCATCCGCTCGACAAGGCTGAATGGGTGAAGCTGTTTAAAAAACATTTCAAATTTGTCGGCGGCGAAATCGTCGGCGAATTTCTGATGAGTACCGGCTACCTGCCCGGCGCACATATGGAAACCTGTCCGGTTTATAGGGAAATATTGGCATGTCGTCCAAAGTGGGCGGAGGACGCCTGAAACAACATCTGCAAGAAAAAACAGTGTTGATATCGATAACACCGAAGGAGTAGAAATGAAACTATCTGAATTGTTCAACCCGAACGAATTTGCTGCGCGCCATTTGAGCTTTGGCGCCGAGGCTGCGCTTTTGGAAGCGCTCGGCGAGAAGAGCATGGATGATTTTGTCGGCAATACCGTGCCGCAAAGCATCCGTATGCCGTCCGAACTCGATTTGCCCGAGGCTTTGACCGAGGCGGACGCGTTGGCGAAATTGAAAGGCATTGCGTCGAAAAACGTGATCAACAAATCCTATATCGGCTTGGGCTATTATCCGACCCGCGTGCCGAACGTGATTTTGCGCAACGTATTGGAAAATCCGGGTTGGTATACCGCCTACACCCCGTATCAGGCGGAAATCGCGCAGGGTCGTTTGGAAGCTTTGTTGAACTTCCAACAAGTGTGTATCGATTTGACCGGTTTCCCTGTGGCAGGCGCGTCTTTGCTGGACGAGGCAACTGCCGCCGCTGAAGCGATGGCGATGGCGCACCGCGTGGGCAAAGTGAAATCCGAGCGTTTCTTTGTGGATGCGCGCGTGTATCCGCAAACTTTGGACGTGATGAAAACCCGCGCCAAATATTTCGGCTTTGAACTGGTGGTCGGCGATTTTGCCCAAGCGGATGAAGGCGAATACTTTGGCGCGCTGTTCCAATACGTCGGCAAAGACGGCGACGTGCAAGACTTGCAGGACGTTATCGGCCGTCTGAAAACAAAAGGCACAATCGTGGCCGTTGCCGCCGACATCATGAGTTTGGTTTTGCTGAAATCACCTGCCGAATTGGGCGCGGATATTGCTTTGGGCAATACCCAGCGCTTCGGCGTACCGATGGGCTTCGGCGGGCCGCACGCCGCTTATTTCGCGTTTAAAGACGAGTTCAAACGTTCTGCTCCGGGTCGCATCATCGGCGTATCCAAAGACGCATCGGGCAAACCTGCCTTACGCATGGCGTTGTCCACCCGCGAGCAACACATCCGCCGCGAAAAAGCGACATCCAATATTTGTACCGCGCAGGCATTGCTGGCGAACTTGGCCGGTATGTACGCCGTTTACCACGGCCCCGAAGGCGTGAAACGCATCGCCAACCGCATTCACGCGCTGGCTTCTGCCTTTGCCGATGCGCTGGTTTCAGACGGCCTGAATGTGGTTCATAAAGTCTTCTTCGATACCGTTACCGTCGATTTCGGCAGCAAAGAGAAAGCAGACCAAGTGTTCGCCGCTGCTTTGGAATCGGGCTACAACCTGCGCCGCGTGAGCGATACTCAAGTTGCGGCAGCCTTCCATGAAACTTCGACACGCGAAGATTTAACCGATTTGTATCGCGCGTTTACCGGTAAGGATACGTTCACATTTGCCGATGATGTCAAAGGCCGTCTGAACACCGAATTGCTGCGTCAAGACGACATTCTGCAACATCCCGTGTTCAACCGTTACCACACCGAACACGAAATGTTGCGCTACCTGAAAAAACTCGAAGACCGCGATTTAGCGATGAACCGCAGCATGATTTCGCTCGGTAGCTGCACCATGAAGCTCAATGCGACTGCGGAAATGTTGCCGATTACTTGGGCAGAGTTCACCGACATCCACCCTTACGCCCCCAAAGACCAAGCCGCAGGCTACCGCGAACTCTTGACCGACATGGAAAACAGCCTGAAAGCCATCACCGGCTTTGACGCGATTTCCTTCCAGCCCAACTCCGGCGCGCAGGGCGAATACAGCGGCATGCTGTCCATCCGCCGCTATCAAGAAGCCAACGGCGAGGGACACCGCAACATCTGCCTGATTCCCAAATCCGCCCACGGCACCAACCCTGCGACTGCGGCCATGCTGGGCTTGAAAGTCGTCGTTGTCGATACCGACGAACATGGCAACGTCAACATCGACGATTTGAAAGCCAAAGCCGAGCAACACCGCGACGCCTTGTCCGCCATCATGATTACCTATCCGTCCACCCACGGCGTGTACGAAGAAGGCATCCGCGACATCTGCCGCATCATCCATGAAAACGGCGGACAGGTTTACATGGACGGCGCCAACCTCAATGCCCAAATCGGCATCATGCAGCCTGCCGAAGTCGGCGCGGACGTGTTGCACATGAACCTGCACAAAACCTTCTGTATCCCTCACGGCGGCGGCGGTCCGGGCGTCGGCCCTATCGGTTTGAAAGCCCACCTTGCCCCATTTGCACCGGGACACGCTTTGACCGACACCCACAGCGCCAGTGCCGACCAAACCGCCGTTGCTGCTGCGGCCTTCGGTTCCGCGTCCATCCTGCCGATTACTTGGATGTACCTGACCATGATGGGCAAACAAGGCATGGAACAGGCGACGCGCTGGGCGTTGCTCAACGCCAACTATGTCGCCAAACGCCTGAGCGAAGACTATCCGATTCTGTATGCAGGCAAAAACGGCCGCGTCGCGCACGAATGTATTGTCGATTTGCGTCCGCTCAAAGCCGAGAGCGGCATCACCGAAACTGACATCGCCAAACGCCTGATGGACTATGGCTTCCACGCGCCGACGGTTTCATTCCCTGTTGCCGGTACGCTGATGATTGAGCCGACCGAGAGTGAAAGCAAAGCCGAACTCGACCGCTTCATCGCCGCACTGAAACAAATCAAACAGGAAGTGCTGAAAGTCGAGCGCGGCGAATGGCCGAAAGACGATAATCCGCTGGTCAACGCCCCACACACCGCCGCCGACGTAACCGGCGAATGGGCGCACCCATATTCCCGCGAAGAAGCTGTCTTCCCATTGCCGTTCGTGCGTGAAAACAAATTCTGGCCGAGTGTGAAACGTTTGGATGAGGTCTATGGCGACCGCAATCTGGTTTGCTCCTGCTTGCCGATTGACGCATACGAAGATTAAGCCTGAATAGGTTTAACATTAAACAGGCCGTTTGAAAATGAAAATAGTTTTCAGACGGCCTTTTGTTTGTTAAGATATTCCGCCCGAGAACGTACGTTTGTTTTGGGTAAAACAACAAATAAGGCTTTCGGAAAGATAGACGGCGCATGACTTTGTTTGCGGATAAAACCAAAACGGCTTTCAACAACGATAAGCAAAAGGCCGTCTGAAAAACAGGAGGACACGATGGATGAACTTTTTATTCAAACGCTGACGATTGCCGGCTCCGATTCCGGCGGCGGCGCAGGCATACAGGCGGATTTGAAGACGTTTCAGATGCGCGGCGTGTTCGGCACCAGCGTACTGACCGCGGTTACCGCACAAAATACTTTGGGCGTATCGGCGGTGCATCCGATACCGACCGACATGATTGCCGCGCAGATTGCCGCGATTCAGGAGGATTTCCACATCCGCGCTTATAAAATCGGCATGCTGGGTACGGCGGAAATCATCGAATGCGTGGCGGAACAAACCGCCGAATGCGACTTCGGCAAACGCGTGTTGGACCCGGTCATGATTGCCAAAGGCGGCGCACCGTTGTTGGAAAACTCAGCCGTCGAAGCCATGAAACGCCTGCTGCTGCCGCATACGGATGTATTGACCCCCAATCTACCCGAAGCGCAGGCCTTGACGGGTATTAATATTGAAAACCGCCAAGATGCGGAACGCGCCGCCAAAATTCTTCAGGATTGGGGTGTGAAAAATGTGGTGATTAAAGGCGGCCATCTTGCCGACAGCCAAAGCGAATATTGCACCGACTGGCTGTTTACGCCATACGAAACCATCGAGCTGAACAGCAAACGTTTCCCAACGCCGCATACGCATGGCACAGGCTGCACGTTTTCTGCCTGCATTACTGCCGAGTTGGCAAAAGGGTTTAGTGTTCCCGAGGCGGTTCAGACGGCAAAAAACTATATTGCCGCCGCCATTTCCCATCCTTTGGGCATCGGGGCAGGGCACGGGCCGGTCAATCATTGGGCGTATCGGGACGAATAACGCGTTCGGCCCGATTGTAATGGATTGTATTTTTCAGACGGCCTGACTAGGTTTATTACTAGGAATTGTTTACAATATCAGATTAATGCTTTTACGGATGAAAAACACACCATGCAAGTGACTTCAAAATGGATAGACGGAATGTGCTTCGTCGGCACAACGGCAAACGGACACAGCGTCGTAATGGAAGGCGCGGCGGCTGAAGGCGAAGTCAAACGCGGCCCCAGCCCGATGGAAATGCTGCTGTTGGGTGTGGCAGGCTGTTCCAGCATCGATGTGGTGATGATTGCCGAGAAACAACGCCAAAAAATCACCGACTGCCGTGCCGAAGTGACTGCCAAACGCGCCGACACCGCGCCGCGCGTGTTTACCGAAATCCATATCCATTTCAAAGTGTATGGTCGGGATTTGCAAGAAAGCGCGATTGAACGCGCCGTACAGATGTCTGCCGAAAAATATTGCTCCGCATCGATTATGCTGGGCAAAGCGGCAAAAATGAGCCACAGCTTCGAAATTGTCGAAGCAGAATAGGGCGGTTTTCAAGGAAAAAGCCGGAGCGTGAACCGGCTACCCACAAAAAAAGCAGATATATTCACGCATTAACATGAATATATCTGCTTGCTTTTTATTCCTTTTTCTCTCTCTCTATCAGCCTTTATAACTTGGCTTGTTGACCTCATTGTGCAAGTTTCGTTTAACATTGTCAACAATTTTTAATTATATTTTAACCAACCCTGAAATATGCAGGTCTGCAAGCCATTGCGCCTCAACACAAATACTGGGGAAACATTATGGATTACGAAAATAATACCAACGTTGCGCCTGCAACTTCATCGCTTATTTTGGAAGAGCGTCACGATTCCGAACTCTTCCGCGTGTACGCATTGATTTTGGACGGCATTACCGACCATCTGCTGCTGCCGGGCAAAAAACTGACCGAGTCCGAGCTGTGCCGGCAAATGGTTTGCTCGCGTAATACCGTGCGTGGCGCATTATCGCTTTTGGCGCACGATAAAATCGTCGATTTGCAGCCCAACCGCGGCGCATTTGTCCATGTGCCGGACTTGAAAGAAATGAAAGACGTGTTCAACACGCGTATCGAAATGGAAAGCATGATTTTGAGCGTCCTCATCGATATGCCTGATTTGGAAACGCGCCTGCAACCGCTTTACGCCATGATTGAGCAAGAGGGTGCAGCCTCCGAAAGCGGCGACCGCGTGGGTTGGAACCGCCTGTCTAATGCCTTCCATGTCGAATTGGCGCGGTTGCTGGACAACGATGTCCTGTTTGAAATCATGAATACCTTGTGCGCACGTTCTTCACTGATTGTGGCCGTTTCCGATCCGCTTCGCAAAGAAAAGCGTACCATCAATTCCAATTCGCACCATGAACACCGAGAAATCCTCGATTTATTGGTGGCCGGCAAGCGTAACCGTGTGACCAAAGTCATGCGCCGCCACTTGAGCGCGTGCATCGAACGCTTGGAACAGAAACTCGAAATGTAATCGGTTTGACAATAAAAAGGCCGTCTGAAATATTCAGACGGCCATTGGTTTATCCCTGCAAAGCAAAACGCCATGAAACCCAAAATCCAAAGACACGAACATATCCTCACCCTTATCCGCGAACATAACTTCATGACGGTGGAAGAGCTGGCGGCGAATTTGGATGTGACGCCGCAAACCATACGCCGCGATGTGCAGGAATTGAGCGAAACCGGACAGCTCAAACGCTATCACGGCGGCGCATCTTTGGGCGACGTTTCAGTCGTAACGGCAGGGCAGGAGCGGCGCAACCATCAGCAGCAGGAAAAAAACGCCATTGCCCGGCTGATTGCTTCCACCATTCCCGACAATGCCTCACTGTTTATCAGCATCGGTACAACCATGGAAGCCGTCGCCGCCGAGTTGGTCAGACAGCGTAAAAACCTGCGGATTATCACCAACAATATCTACGCCGCCTCCATCACTGCGGCGCGTACCGACTACACGGTTATCATCGCTTCCGGCGTGGTCCGCCCCTTGGACGGCGGCATTACGGGTGTGGCGACCGTCGATTTCATCAACCAATTCAAAGTCGACTATGCCATCATGAGTACCCACGGCATAGAAAACGACGGCTCGCTTTTGGATGACGATTACAAGGAAGTCAGCGTCATGCAGGCGATGGTGAACAATGCCCGCGTGCGCTATCTCGGCGTCGACCACAGCAAGTTCAACAGCAATGCCTTGGTCAGACTGGGCGATATCGGCGCATTCGATAAGCTGTTTACCGACCGCACACCATCTGCCGCCATGCAGAAAACCCTAAACGAGCGCGGCGTGGCGTGGCAGGTTGTCGACCCTGTATCAAAGTAGCCAAGTCGGGTACAATTGAGCCATCATTCCATTCCTTTCAGACGGCCTGATTGAATGCCCAGGCCGTCTGAAAACAGAAAATCATCTTTCCATCAAAGAAATATTATGTTGAATAAAGACCAATTCGCGGACAACCATTTCATCCGCACCATCATTGAAGAAGACTTAAAAAGCGGCAAACACGAAGCCATCCAAACCCGCTTCCCGCCCGAACCCAACGGCTACCTGCACATCGGCCACGCCAAATCCATCTGCCTGAACTTCGGTTTGGCTTATATTTACGACGGCTTGTGCAACCTGCGTTTCGATGACACCAACCCCGAAAAAGAAAACGACGAATACGTCAACGCCATCAAAGAAGACGTCGAGTGGCTCGGTTTCCATTGGGCGGGCGAGCCGCGTTTCGCTTCCAATTATTTCGACCAGCTGTATGACTACGCCGTCGGCTTAATCAAAGACGGCAAAGCATATGTCGATGATTTGACGCCCGAAGAAATGCGCGAATACCGCGGTACGCTGACCGAGGCGGGTAAAAACAGCCCTTACCGCGACCGCAGTATCGAAGAAAACCTCGACCTGTTTACGCGCATGAAAAACGGCGAATTTCCAGACGGCAGCAAAACCCTGCGCCTGAAAATCGACATGGCTTCAGGCAATATCAATATGCGCGACCCCGTCATCTACCGCATCCGCCGTGCCCATCACCACAACACCGGCGACAAATGGTGCATCTACCCGATGTACGACTACACGCATTGCATTTCCGATGCCATCGAAGGCATCACGCATTCCTTGTGTACGCTCGAATTTGAAGCCCACCGTCCGTTGTACGACTGGGTGTTGGACAACATCCCTGCGCCGCACGCCACGCGTCCGCGCCAATACGAGTTTTCCCGTTTGGAGCTTCTGTATTCCATCACGTCCAAACGCAAGCTGAACCAACTGGTTTCAGAAGGCCATGTTTCCGGCTGGGACGATCCGCGTATGCCGACCATTTCCGGTATGCGCCGCCGCGGCTACACGCCCGAAGGCCTGCGCCTGTTTGCCAAACGCGCCGGTATTTCCAAATCTGAAAACGTGGTCGATATGAGCGTGTTGGAAGGTGCGATTCGCGAAGAGCTGGAAAACTCCGCCCCGCGCCTGATGGCGGTTTTGAATCCGCTCAAAGTGACCCTGACCAACTTTGAAGCCGGCAAAACCCAAAGCCGCCGTGCCGCGTTCCATCCGAACCACGAAGAAATGGGCGATCGCGAAGTGCCTGTTTCACAAACCATCTACATCGAAGCCGACGACTTTGCCGAAAATCCGCCCAAAGGCTTCAAACGCCTGATTCCCGGCGGCGAAGTGCGTTTGCGCCACGGCTATGTCATCAAGTGCGACGAAGTAGTAAAAGACGAGGCAGGCAATGTGGTTGAACTCAAATGCAGCATCGACCACGATACCTTGGGCAAAAATCCCGAAGGCAGAAAAGTCAAAGGCGTGATTCATTGGGTTTCTGCCGAACACGCAGCAGAAATCAAAGTCCGCCTGTACGACCGCCTCTTTACCGTCGAGCGTCCCGATGCCGTGCGCGGCGAAGACGGCAATTACCTGCCGTTTACCGATTTCCTCAATCCAGAATCCATTAAGGAAATCACTGCTTACGCCGAACCTGTCGCAAAAAATTTGCCGGCAGAAAGCCGTTGGCAGTTCGAGCGTATCGGCTATTTTGTGACCGACCGCAAAGACCACAGCAAAGACACGCCGGTGTTCAACCGCACGGTGACGTTGAAAGATTCTTGGCAGCCTAAGTAATCTGTTTGCAGTCGTTAAATTGAAGGCCGTCTGAAAACGTGAAATCGGGTTTTCAGACGGCCTTTGTCGATAAAAGGGATGAGATGGAACGTTATTCTGTACATTTGAAACTGCTGGGAATGGCGGTGTTGTGGGGTGCGTCCTGGCCGATGGGGCGGATGTTGGGGCAGTCGCTGCCGCCGTTGACGGGCGGGGCGGTTCGGTTTGTACTGGCTTCGGTTTTGTTGTTGGGCTGGTTGTTTGCGCGCAGCAGATTTGCGACTTTGGCGGCTTTATCGGCACGGCAATGGCTGGGTTTGACGGTGGCTGCTTCCGTCGGCGTGTGCGGCTATGCGGTGTTTTTTATGCTGGGTCTGCAGACTATGCCGGCAGGCAAGGCGGCGGTGGTTGTGGCGGTGAATCCCGTGTTGACGCTGCTGTTGGCAACTTGGTTTTTCGGTGAGCGTCTAAACGCGAAGATTTTGGCGGGTATGCTGCTGGCGGTCGGCGGTGCCATTATGGTGGTAACGCAAGGGCAGCCGTTGACGGTATTGTCGGGCGGCATCAAGGCGGGGGAGTGGCTGATTTTCGGCTGCGTGGTCTGTTGGGCGGCTTATACCTTAATCGGTCGCGCGGTTTTGCGCGGGATAGATGCGCTGACGGTAACGACGGCAACGTCGTTTATTGGTGCGTTGATGTTGTCGGTGGTGGCGTTGTGGACGGACGGAATGCCGTTTGAGGCGATAGCGGCAATGGATGGGCGCGGTTGGACGGCCTTGGCATGGCTGGTTATCGGTGCGACGGTATTGGCCTATGCGTGGTATTTCGAAGGCGTAAAGACTTTGGGTGCAGGCAGCGCGGCGGCGTATATTACGCTTGTGCCGATTTTCGGTGTGCTGTCTTCGGCGTGGGTTTTGGGCGAACCGTTGCATATTTCGCTGGTTGCGGGCTGCGCGGCGGCGGTCGGCGGCATGACGCTGATGCGGTACGGACAAAAGGCCGTCTGAAGTTGGGTAAATACTCGGATTTTTGGCGATAGGGTTGCGATTGCCAAGCTGTTGCCGGCCATAATCTTATTGTAGGGTAAGATTATGGTCTCGGCTCAGTGTTCGATTTAAAAATTTGACACCCTGCCTCCAACTGCCTAAAATTCAACTTTCTCAAAAATCTACCGTATCCTGCGGCACGATTTCATACTTTCAGACGGCCTGTGTGCCATCTCTCTGATACCATCCAAAATATATCAATACTATGCACGTTTCAGAACTCCAAACCCTCCACATTTCCAAACTCTTGGAAATGGCAGAAGAACATGGCATTGAAAACGCCAACCGTTTCCGCAAACAAGACCTCGTTTTTGCCATCGTCCGCCAGATGATGAAGCAGAATGTCAGCTTTACCTGTTCGGGTACACTGGAAATCCTGCCTGACGGCTTCGGTTTCCTGCGCAGCGCAGATACTTCTTATCTTGCCGGTCCTGACGATATTTATGTTTCTCCCACGCAAATCCGCCGCTTCAATCTGCACACCGGCGACACCATCGAAGGCAGCGTGCGTGTGCCGAAAGACAACGAGCGCTATTTCGCGCTTGTCCGCCTCGACACCATCAACGGCGATCCGCCCGAAGTCTGCAAACACAAAATTCTTTTTGAAAACCTCACGCCTTTATTCCCAACCGAACAATTCAAACTCGAGCGCGACATCAAAGCCGAAGAGAATCTGACCGGCCGCGCCATCGACTTGGTTTCCCCGATCGGTAAAGGCCAACGTGCATTGTTGGTGGCGCCGCCTAAAACCGGTAAAACCGTAATGTTGCAAAACATTGCCCACGCCATTACCGCCAATTATCCCGATGTCGAGCTGATTGTCCTGTTGATTGACGAGCGTCCGGAAGAAGTAACCGAAATGAGCCGTTCTGTACGCGGCGAAGTCGTTTCCTCTACGTTTGACGAACCTGCGCAACGCCATGTACAAGTGGCCGAGATGGTGATTGAAAAAGCCAAACGTATGGTCGAACACAAAAAAGACGTGGTTATCCTACTGGATTCGATTACCCGTTTGGCTCGTGCCTACAATACCGTTGTGCCGACTTCGGGCAAAATTCTGACCGGCGGTGTCGATGCCAATGCTTTGCACCGTCCGAAACGCTTCTTCGGTGCCGCGCGTAATGTTGAAGAAGGCGGTTCGCTTACCATTATTGCGACAGCGCTTGTTGAAACCGGCAGCCGCATGGACGACGTGATTTACGAAGAGTTCAAAGGTACGGGCAATATGGAATTGCACCTTGACCGCCGCATGGCAGAAAAACGCCTGTTCCCGGCCATCAGCATCAATAAATCCGGTACGCGCCGCGAAGAATTGCTGGTGCCGAACGATCAGTTGCAGCGCATGTGGCTCTTGCGTAAATTCCTCCATCCGATGGACGAAATCGAAGCGACCGAGTTTTTGGTGGGCAAACTCAAAGACTCCAAAAACAATGACGATTTCTTTGAATTGATGCGCGGTAAATAAGCATAAGGCCGTCTGAATATGTTTCAGACGGCCTTTGCTTCATTTTAGGAAACGCTTATGAATACCCGAATGAATTGGCAAAACTTATTGTCCACCCAACGCTTCCGTCCCCAAAACGGCGAAATCGTGCCGACCGTTACCCCTTCGACTCAGGAAGGTGCCGATGCCTTGCGTACGGATTTTCACATCGATTACGACCGGGTTGTTTTTTCCGGAGCCTTTCGCCGCCTTGGCCGAAAAACGCAAGTGCATCCGCTGGCGCAACACGATTTGACGCACAACCGCCTGACGCACAGCGTTGAAGTTGCCAGCGTGGGCAGGAGCTTGGGCAACCGCGTGGGCGTGATGTTGCACAACGGCGGTTTTTTGCCGCAGGGCAATACGCCCAGCGATATTGGTGCCGTGGTGCAGGTTGCCTGTTTGGCGCATGATTTGGGCAATCCGCCGTTTGGCCATACCGGCGAAGATGCTTTGCGTGATTGGTTCAGACGGCCTGAACATCAAATTTATCTGAACACATTAAACGAAGCGGAACGCAACGATATTCAAACCTATGAAGGCAATGCGCATAGCCTGCGTATCGTCGCCAGTCTTGAAATGTATCCCGAGGCGGGCGGAATGCGCCTGACTGCGGCAGCCATCGGCGCATTGTTGAAGTATCCGTGGACAACGCAACATCCGAACGGCAGAAAGAAATTCAATATTTATCAAACCGAGTTGCCGTTTATCCGTCAAGTTGCCGACGAATTGGGGCTGGTTTCCGCAGGAGCAGACAGCTGGGCGCGTCATCCTTTGTCTTATTTGATGGAGGCCGCCGACGATATTTGCTATGCCTTGCTGGACTTGGAAGATGCCGTCGAATTGGATTTGCTCACGGATACGGAAGTAGAAAGTATTTTGTCCGAGCTGACCTTTGCCGAAAGCGCATGGCACGCCAGCTCCAGCCGTCAGCGTTGCGCCATGTTGCGCGGCATTGCGATTGGTAAGGCGATTGATGATGTCGCGCAAACCTTTATGCTGCATCAGTCCGACTTGTTGGACGGAACATTCAAAGGCAAAGATTTGCTTGCTCTGTGTAGCCCGCAAGTGCAAAACACTTTGGCAAAAGCAAAAGAATTGGCGCAAACACGGATTTTCCGCCATCACACCAAGCTCTTGACCGAAATCGCCACGTTCCCATGCTTAGGCTCCATCTTGGATTTGCTTGTCCCTGCCGCTTATGCCCTGATTGCTGAAAAACAGTTGGCAACGCGTCAGTCTCTGGCATTGGAATTATTGAAAAAGCACAATCCGATTCTTCCTGAAGACAGTCTGTATCAGGCCTATATGAAGATTTTGGATTTTGTTGGTGGCATGACCGATAACTCCGCCGCCAAAATGGCGCAGGATTTGTCAGGAGTAGGGATTTTACGTTAATTTTATATTGTTTAATTTCAAATAGTTAAATAAAAATATAAAAAATATCCGTGAAAAGGGTAGACAGGTTTCAGTAAAGCCTATATTATTCGGTCTTCTTGATTCACAACGCACTAGCGAAGTGATGAGGATGCACCCGTAGCTCAGTTGGATAGAGTATCTGGCTACGAACCAGAGGGTCGGGCGTTCGAATCGCTCCGGGTGCGCCACAAGATTTATCCGCGCCCATCGTCTAGCGGTTAGGACATCGCCCTTTCACGGCGGTAACCGGGGTTCGATTCCCCGTGGGCGTGCCAGTTTTCAAAAAAACGCAATCTGTTTCAGATTGCGTTTTTTTATTGCATTTACTGTTTGTGTTCTAGGGCCGTCTGAAACGCTTAGCAACTCAAGAGACAGAAGTGTGTAAAATCAATTGCCCAGACTTTTTGTCATTTCTATGCGTTTTTCAATCTTATTTTACTATTGTCAAAACCCGATTTATTGACAAGAGTATTCATCTTAAAAATTCCCAAACCTGAATTTACATGATTTCATATTCATAATTTCTTGATTTTAGAAAATAAAAATATTTATTTGAACTTTTCTTAAAAAATGCCGTCTGAAATAAAGACAAGACGGAATATCTCTGTTAATGTGTAAATGTCAGCCGGCGTTTGCCGGTTTTTTATTGAAACCATTTGGGAGTCAATTATGAATATGAATGTTAAATTAATCGTTCCTGCCGTTTTGGCGGCTGTTGCCCTGACTGCATGTAGCAGCGGTTCTAAAGCCAAACCTGAAGCCAAAGCTGCGCCTACTGCGCAACAACAAACTCAAGCTCAGGCTCAACAAGCTCAAGCTCCAGTACCTAATACTTTGAAAGTAGACTCTATCGACGGTACTAAAGAAGTTCACTACAAATGCGGTAAAGACGGCAAAGAGCCTCTGAGCGTCATGTACGGCTTCAAAGGCAACGAAGTTGTTGCCGCCCAAGTAAAATACAAAGGCCAAGTCACTGAAAACCTGTTCCGTATCACTGACAGCAGCAAAGATGTAAACGCATTCTGGGGCGGCAACGTTGCTTGGATTGCTGAAGCAGCTACTGCAGCCAACGTGGACAAAGTTGACGGCAACATGCTGACTATCCGCGGTACTACCGAAGTAAACGGCAAACAAGAAGTGGTTGACCAAATCGCTACCCGTTTCTGCGTATTGGACAAAGGCGCGAAAGCTGCCGCTAAACCAGCCGCTAAAAAAGTGAAAAAATAATCTTTGCCGACAGCTTTAAACGCTGGGCAAAATAAAACAGGCCGTCTGAAAACTTTTCAGACGGCCTGTTTTTTTGGGGTGGTTTAACCCAAGAACCAGAATTTCAATGCCCACAATACGGCGACAATCCATACCATAGGCGGTACGTCTTGGGTGCGGTTGCACAAGAGTTTGATGAGTGCGTAGCTGATAAAGCCGAACGCAATACCGTCGGCAATCGAGTAGGTAAACGGCATGAAGACGATGGTCAGGAATGCCGGTGCGGCTTCGGTCATGTCGTCCCAATCGATTTCGCGCGCGCTGCGCAACATTTGCGCGCCAACATAGAGCAGGGCGGGAGCGGTAGCGAATGCAGGAATGCTTTGAACCAGCGGCGAGAAAATCAGACAGGCCAGCATCAGGACGCCGACGGTAACGGCAGTCAGGCCGGTGCGGCCGCCGGCAGAAACACCTGCCGCGCTTTCAACGTAAGGGGTGGTAGAAGACGTACCCAAGGCGGCGCCGGCGACGATGGCGGTTGAGTCGGCAAGCAGGGCGCGTTTCAAACGCGGCAGTTTGCCGTCTTGCAACAGGCCTGCGCGGTGGGAAACGCCGACCAAGGTGCCGGTAGAGTCAAACAGGTCAACCAGGAAGAATACAAAAATCACGCTGACCATGCTGACGGTAAACAAGCCTTTGAAGTCCATCTGCATGAAAGTCGGCGCAATGCTTGGGACTTCGCCGACCACGCCTTTGAACTCGCTCAAGCCCAAGACGGTGGAGATGGCGGTCAGCATCAGAATGGTAATGATGATGGAGCCTTTGACGCGGAAGTGGCCGAGTGCAACCACCATGACAAAGCCTGCCATCGCCAGCAGGGCGGTAGGTTGGTGGATGTCGCCCAAGCCGACCAATGTGGCAGGATTGGCCACAATCACGCCCGCGCCTTTGAGCGCAATCAATGCCAAGAAGAGGCCGATACCTGCGGCAATCGACATTTTCAAGCCCATAGGCAGGGCGTTGACCAGCATTTCACGCACTTTAAAGAAGCTGAACAGGATGAAAATGATGCCGGAAATGAAAACGGCACCCAAAGCCACACGCCAGTCCACGCCCATGCCTTTGACGACGGCAAAGGTAAAGTAGGCGTTCAAACCCATGCCCGGCGCGAGGGCGATCGGGTAGTTGCCGACAAAGCCCATCACGAAACAGCCGATGGCGGAGGCGATACAGGTGGCCACAAATACTGCGCCCATATCCATGCCGGTTTCGCCCAAAATCAGGGGGTTGACGATGATGATGTAGCACATGGCGAGGAAGGTGGTCAAACCGGCCATGATTTCAGTGCGGACGTTGGTCTGATTGGCACTCAGGTTGAACAATCGTTCCAAAACGCTTTGATTTGAAGAACTCATTTAAAAATATTCCTTTTGGGAAAGCCGCCTGCGGGACGGCATCGTCGGATTGGTCTGCAAAAAGTTTGGTTTTTGGCCTTAACTTCTCAACAGATAAGGGAATTTTCGGGCGGTATTATACTGAAAAGCCTTTTGTTCGGGTAATAAAAATACATGAATCAGATAATGCCGTGCCGAACCAAGATAAAGGCCGTCTGAACAGTTTCAGACGGCCTTTGTTTGCGTGTGCTTATACCGGTTTGCCTTTCAGGGAGAAGGTGTAGGCTTCGGTGATTTCCAAATCGATCATTTGGTTGATCATGTCGGGTGTGCCGGTAAAGTTGACCACGCGGTTGTTGGCGGTACGGGCTTGCAGTTGGTCGGGGTCTTTTTTGGAGATGCCTTCGACCAAGCAGCGTTGAACCGTGCCTACCATGGTTTGGTTGATGCGCGCGGTTTCGGCTTCGATGACTTCGTTCAAAGCTTCGAGGCGGCGTACTTTTTCTTCGTGCGGCGTATCGTCGTGTAGGTTGGCGGCAGGCGTACCGGGGCGCGGACTGTAAATAAAGACGAAGCTCAAGTCAAAGGCGATGTCTTTGACCAGTTTCAAGGTTTGCTCGAACTCGCGCTCGGTCTCGCCCGGGAAGCCGACGATAAAGTCGGAGCTGAGGCACAAATCAGGACGGATGGCACGTAGCTTGCGGATGATGGATTTGTATTCCAAGGCGGTGTAACCGCGTTTCATCGCGCTCAATACGCGGTCGGAACCGCTTTGAATCGGCAGGTGCAGGTGGGAAACCAGCTTGGGCAGGTCGCGGTAGCACTCGATAATCGCGTCGGTAAATTCGCGCGGATGGCTGGTGGTAAAGCGCAGGCGTTCGATACCGGGGATTTCGTGGACGATGCGCAACAAAGTGGCAAAGTCGCAGATTTCGCCATTTTCCATTTCGCCGCGATAGGCATTGACGTTCTGACCTAAGAGGTTGATTTCTTTAACGCCTTGTTGTGCCAAACCGGCAATCTCGGTCAATACGTCGTTGAGCGGGCGGGAGAATTCTTCGCCGCGGGTGTAAGGGACGACGCAGTAAGAGCAGTATTTGGAACAGCCTTCCATAATGGAAATGAATGCCGAGCCGCCTTCTACGCGCGCAGGCGGCAGGTGGTCGAATTTCTCGATTTCGGGGAAGGAAATGTCGATTTGAGACAGGCCGGTAGTTTCTTTATCGACGATGAGTTTAGGCAGACGGTGCAGCGTTTGCGGGCCGAAAACCACGTCCACATACGGAGCGCGTTTGACGATGTTTTCGCCTTCTTGCGAGGCAACGCAGCCGGCAACGCCGATGATTACGTTTGGGTTTTTCTCTTTGAGTGGGCGTACACGGCCTAAGTCGGAGAAGACTTTCTCTTGCGCTTTTTCACGCACGGAGCAGGTGTTGAACAAGATGATGTCGGCGTCGTCAGGTTGGGTAACCTGCTCGATGCCGCCGTGTTCTTCGGCGAGGACGGACAGCATTTTTTCGCTGTCGTACTCGTTCATTTGGCACCCGAAGGTGCGGATAAATACTTTTTTCATGGTTTGTTTTGATTGATTTGCTTGTTGTAAAAGGGTTCAGACGGCCTGTGAATACCCGGGCCGTCTGAAAGTTATTCTTCCGCCTGTTTTTGCACTTTGGCGTGTGCGGCAAACCTGTCGGCCTCGGCGTCGGTCAGAATCCAGATTTCGCGGACGAGGCGGCTCTCTTCGTTGTATTTGAACGCGACGGCTTTGCCGGTTTGATTCAGCAGGCGGCCCATAGGAATGAAACGGTCGTTTTCATCGTGGATTTTGGTGAAGCGGGTGATTTGCAGTTTGGCCGCATTGCCGTCCACAATGCCCAAGGTCAGTAGGCGCGTCCAAGAAAAACCGCCTTTGCTGACTTTCAGATAAGGCAGATCGACAGTTTTTAAAACGGCCACGTCCATATCGTCGGGCAGGCTGCGTTGTGCATGGACGAGGGAGGACGCCAAAAGGGCGAGGCTGAGTATGAATCCGCGTAACATGATGCTTTTCTTTTATTGTTTCAATAGGTCGCGGATTATAGCACAAGCAGGAAAAATGTGGATAGAGTGTTTGTTTTTAAAGAATAATTTTGATTTTGCGCCCGATTCTTATTTTGAAGCTTGGGCCGTCTGAAAAGGATTTAGTGTTAAAATGGCATCAATTTGATTTTCAGACGACCTCTTACGAAAGAATTGACCATGAACCGTAATGAAAGCTTGTTCAACCGCGCCAAAGCCATTATTCCCGGCGGCGTAAACTCTCCTGTGCGCGCATTCGGCAGCGTCGGCGGCGTACCGCGTTTTATCAAAAAGGCAGAAGGTGCGTATGTTTGGGACGAAAACGGCACGCGTTATACCGACTATGTCGGCTCTTGGGGCCCTGCGATTGTCGGCCATGCCCATCCTGAAGTCATTGAAGCTGTGCGCGAGGCGGCATTGGGCGGTTTGTCGTTTGGTGCGCCGACTGAAGGCGAAATTGTCATTGCCGAAGAAATCGCCAAAATCATGCCGTCGGTCGAGCAGCTGCGCCTTGTCAGCTCCGGCACGGAAGCAACGATGACCGCCATCCGTCTGGCACGCGGTTTTACCGGCCGTGACAAAATCATCAAGTTTGAAGGCTGCTACCACGGTCATTCCGACAGCCTGTTGGTGAAAGCAGGCAGCGGTCTGCTGACGTTTGGCAATCCTTCTTCCGCCGGTGTGCCTGCCGATTTTACCAAACACACTTTGGTACTCGAATACAACAATATCGCCCAACTGGAAGAAGCCTTTGCTCAAAGCGGCAATGACATTGCCTGTGTGATTTTGGAGCCTTTTGTCGGCAATATGAATCTGGTTAGGCCGTCTGAAGCCTTTGTCAAAGCCTTGCGCGAATTGACTGAAAAACACGGTGCCGTATTGATTTACGACGAAGTGATGACCGGCTTCCGCGTGGCGCTGGGCGGCGCGCAATCTTTGCACGGCATCAAACCCGATTTGACCACCATGGGCAAAGTAATCGGCGGCGGCATGCCTTTGGCGGCGTTCGGCGGCCGTAAAGACATTATGGAATGCATTTCCCCCTTAGGCGGTGTGTATCAGGCAGGTACATTGTCCGGCAATCCGATTGCGGTTGCAGCTGGTTTGAAAACGTTGGAAATCATTCAGCGCGAAGGCTTCTATGAAAACCTGACTGCCCTGACTCAACGCCTTGCCAACGGTATGGCCGATGCGGCCAAAGCGCACGGCGTTGAATTTACGGCCGACAGCGTGGGCGGCATGTTCGGTCTGTATTTTGCCAACCATGCACCGCAAAACTACGCTGATATGGCGCGTTCCAATATTGAAGGTTTCAAATATTTCTTCCACGGTATGCTCGACCGCAATGTTGCCTTCGGCCCGTCCGCTTATGAAGCCGGCTTTGTTTCCGCCGCGCATACGCCTGAGCTGATTGACGAAACCATTGTTGCGGCACACGAAGTGTTCAAAGAAATGGCGAAATAAAAGTTAAAGCTGTCATGTGAAAAAAGGCCGTCTGAAAAATATTCAGACGGCCTTTCGCTATTTTAAATCAATGCTTGATTATGCTTCTTCGGCTTTGCTGCGGATAATCAGCAGAGGCAGGTGGCTTTGGCGCATAACGGTTTCGGCGAAGCTGCCCATCAGCAGGTGCATCAGGCCGGTGCGGCCGTGTGTGCCGAGTACCAGTAGGTCGGCGCCATTTTCGTCGGCGTAGTCAACCAAGTCTTGAGCCATTTCGCGCGCGCCTTTGTTGGCGACCAACAGGTGTTTCACGATGTTTTCAACGCCGTTTTCACGCGCTGTTTTTTCTGCGAAATCCAAAACTTCGTTACCTTGGGCAACGGCGGCGGCTTCGTAGCTTTCGTGTTGCAGGAATTCAGGCGCCAAAGCCATGTATTCGGCAGGGTTGGCAACGTGAACCAAAGTCAGTTGGGCTTTGTTGAGGCTTGCCAGTTCGGCGGCGTGTTTCAATGCATTGAGGGAGGTCTCGCTACCGTCAACGGCTACAACCAGATGTTTGTACATATTCATTCTCCTTTTGCGCCGAGTAGCGGCACTTTCGTTTAATATGAAATCAGAACTTGTCTGAATGTGAAACGATTATAAACTCTTTCGGGCAGGTACAACAGCCCATCTGCTTTCAAGTATAATGTCTGTCCGAATCGCCTGTCGCGTTTTTCATTAATTTATTGATATATCACAAGGTTACTTATGCAGGACGCCGCTTTTCTTTCTTCGCGCCGCTTTGGCGGCATTGCCAGACTTTACGGAGACGAAGCGCTGGTGCGCTTTTCGCGCGCGCATGTGTGCGTGGTCGGCGTCGGCGGCGTCGGCTCGTGGGCGGTGGAGGCATTGGCGAGGAGCGGCATCGGTCGTTTAACGCTGATTGATTTGGACAATGTTGCCGAATCCAATGTCAACCGCCAGTTGCACGCCTTGACCGATGATTTCGGTAAGGCAAAAGTTACCGCTTTGCGCGAACGCATTGCTCAAATCAATCCGCAATGCGAAGTGACGGAAATTGAAGATTTTGTGACCGAAGACAATCTGGACGAGCTTTTCAGACGGCCTTTTGACTTCGTCATCGACGCCATCGACCAAATCCGTGTCAAAGCGGCGATGGCGGCATATTTCGTGCAACATAAACAACCGTTTATCATCAGTGGCGGCGCGGGCGGACAGAAAAATCCGGCTTTGATCCAAACCGCCGATTTGAGCCGCGTTACCCACGATCCGCTGCTTTCCAATTTGCGCTATACCTTGCGCAAACGCTACGGCTTCAGCCGCGATACCAAAGAAAAAATGTGCGTGCCTTGCGTTTATTCAACCGAGAATATTACGCCGCCGCAATCCGGCGAAGCGTGTTCGACCGATGCCGCGCCGCAAGGTTTGTCCTGCGCGGGCTATGGCGCGAGTATGCTGGTGACGGCTTCGTTTGGGTTGTATTGTGCGCAAGCTGCGGTGGAGCATATCGCAGGGCGGAAGTGAGGGGTAGGGGAAGATGGTGAAGAGCCGATTTTTTAAAGCCTACTTTATCGCCAGTCTGATTTATGCGGTATGGTTCGGCGTGTTGATGTATGCTGTCGATCCAATGTTTCTCGATGTGATGGAATGCAATACGCTGCCCGGCGATTATTTGTGTGTGCAAAGCGGTTATACCCGCCCGTTCACCACGTTTCTTTATCCGTTTCTGTCTATCGTGATCTTCAGCCTTGTGCACGCCGGTATCATGAAATGGCGCAAACGCCGTTCGGTTAAAATGATTTGGTTTTTGGTCGGCTGCGAAAGTTTGCTGTTGTCGGCTTTGATGGTGGCGATGCTTGCGAGGGATGGTTTTGTGTTGTCCCGAGATATCGGCTCGGTACTGACGGGTACGGTTTTCGCCGGCCTGCCGCTGTTGGGCATGGCCTTGGCTCAGACCTTTGCCGTCGCCATTGTTTCTTTGCAAATCAATCGTAAAAACCGCTGATTTTTATATTAAAAACGGGTCGTCTTCGTTTCAGACGGCCTTTTGTTGATGAAACTTCTTACTAAACTTAAAAAGAAAAAGACCCTTTAACCATGCCTTCAGAACACCTTATTTCTTCCACTGCCGCAACGCCGTCTGAACATACCGTTGCGTGGGTGTTCGGTCAGCCTGTTACCGATGTGCCGCAGGATTTGTTTATTCCGCCCGATGCATTGAAGGTGGTATTGAGCAGCTTCCAAGGGCCGTTGGATTTGTTGCTGTACCTTATCCGCAAGCAAAATATCGATGTCCTCGATATCCCGATGGTAAAGATTACCGAGCAGTATCTGCACTATATTGCCCAAATGGAAGCGTATCAGTTTGATTTGGCGGCGGAATACCTGCTGATGGCGGCGATGCTGATTGAAATTAAATCGCGCCTGCTGTTGCCGCGTCCTGAAGAAGTTGAGGATGAAGAGGCAGATCCGCGTGCCGAGTTGGTGCGCCGTCTGTTGGCTTACGAACAGATGAAACTGGCGGCTCAGGGCTTGGACGCGTTGCCGCGTGCCGGACGTGATTTCGCTTGGGCGTATTTGCCGCTGGAAATTGCGGTCGAAGCGAAGTTGCCGGAAGTGTACGTTGCCGATTTGACGCAGGCTTGGTTGGGTATTTTGTCGCGTGCCAAGCATACACGCAGTCATGAAGTGGTGCGGGAAACCATTTCCGTGCGCGCGCAGATGACGGCGATTTTGCGCCGTTTGAACGAAAGCGGTATCAGCAAGTTCAGCGATTTGTTTAAGCCGGAGCAGGGTGCGACGTATGTGGTGGTCAATTTTATTGCATTGCTGGAATTGGCCAAAGAAGGCTTGGTGCGTATCGTACAGCCTGAAAATTATGGCGAAATCGAAATCAGCCTGAAAGACGGTTTGGAAACAAACGAAGCCGAAATGCTTTCAGACGGCCTTGAAGCCGATGAAACCGATAACGGTTATTTGGAAAAAGAGAACTAAAATGAATTCGACGACAAGTCGCAGCAAGGCCTCTTTATGGGCGGTGGGTTTGATGCTGTTTGCGCTGTTTTTCGGCGCGGGTAACTTAATTTACCCGGCTTATTTGGGGCAGCAGGCCGGCGAAAACTGGCTTTCGGCAATGTTCGGCTTTTTGTTGACCGGTGCGGGGTTGCCATTGCTGGGTGTGATTGCCGTCGGCTATTCCGGCTCACGCGATGTGGAAGCGCTGGCTTCCCGTGTTGCGCCTTGGTACGGCGTGACTTTTGCCGCCGCGCTTTATCTGGCAATCGGCCCCTTGTTTGCCATGCCGCGTACGGCAACGGTATCTTTTGAAACCGCCATCTCTCCTTTCATTGATGAATCTTGGAAAAGCATCGCATTGGCCGTATTCAGCCTGGTGTTTTTCGGCATGACTTATTGGCTGTCGATTTCTCCGGGGAAACTGGTTGACCGTATCGGTAAAATCCTTACGCCCATTTTATTGCTGGCAATTGCAATATTGGTCGGCTATGCCGCTATTAACCCGATGGGTATGCCACAGGCGGCGCAAGGCAATTTTGCCACTCATCCGTTGGTTAAAGGCATTTTGGAAGGTTACGGCACCATGGACGCGCTGGCTTCGCTGGTGTTTGCCATTATCGTCATCGATGCCGTTCGCGCCATGGGCGTGGACAACCGCGCTGATTTGCTGAAGACCACGACGATTTCCGGTGTGTTGGCGGCTTCTTGTTTGGCAGTGGTTTACCTGTTTATCGGCTATATGGGCGCGACAGGTGTGGCCGGTATCGGCTTACAGGAAAACGGCGCGTCGGTTTTGTCTAAAACCGCACAGCACTATTTCGGTACGGCCGGTATTGTGTTGCTTGGCGTCATGGTGCTGCTTGCCTGTCTGAGTACGGCGGTTGGCTTGATTACTTCATGCGCCGAATATTTCAACCGCCTCTGTCCGAGCATTTCTTATAAAATCTTTGTGATACTGAATACGGTGGTGTCTATCCTGTTGGCCAATAAAGGCCTTTCAGCGATTTTGCAGTTTTCCATTCCTATGTTGATGCTGTTGTATCCGCTGACCATCGTCATCATTCTGCTGGCTTTGACGGATAAACTATTCGGCGGCGGCCGTATTGTCTATTTTTGCACCATGATGGCGGCCCTTATGGTCGGTTTGCTCGATGCCTATAAGGCCGCGTTTGGATTGGATGCCGAAACCGCTGCCGCCATCGAGCGCGCATTGCCGTTTTACAATATCGGTTTGGGGTGGGTTGTTCCTTCTTTAGCCTGCTTTATACTCGGCTGCATTTTGAATGCGGCGTTGAAGAAAAAAGCATGATGACAAACAGGCCGTCTGAAATGTTCAGACGGCCTGTTTATTTTGCCGACCAAGCAAACGACAGATGATTTTTTTGAAGAAATCCGTTATAATTGAAAAGTTAAGGCTTTGCGAAGATACCGTTTCGCAGATGCAACATATTGAGAAGGTTTATTTCCACAAATCCCGTTTTTTCAGTAAACGACTTGAACTGAAGGCGGATTTCGTGGTATAAATCGCGTTTTACTATTTTAGAAGTTTGGAGACTAACCATGGCACGAGTTTGCAAAGTGACCGGTAAGCGCCCGATGTCTGGCAATAACGTATCACACGCCAACAACAAAACCAAACGTCGTTTTTTGCCTAACTTGCAATCACGTCGTTTCTGGGTAGAAAGTGAAAACCGCTGGGTTCGCCTGCGCGTTTCTAACGCTGCATTGCGCACCATCGATAAAGTAGGCATTGATGTCGTATTGGCTGATTTGCGTGCTCGCGGCGAAGCTTAATTTAAACACCATTAATTAAGGATTACTGCAATGCGCGATAAAATCAAACTGGAGTCCAGCGCTGGTACTGGTCACTTCTACACAACTACTAAAAACAAACGTACTATGCCTGGCAAACTGGAAATCAAAAAATTTGACCCAGTAGCCCGTAAACACGTTATTTACAAAGAAACTAAATTGAAATAATCCGGTTTCTTCCAAGAAAAAGCTCCTGTTTTGCAGGAGCTTTTCTTTTTGTTTATGATTGGTTTGGAGTGGTCTTGATTTAAACGGGTGGGCAAGATATTTTTGGATTACTTTGGAAGAGGCAAAACAAAAGAGCGTATATCCATTGGAATTACGCTCTTTTGTTTTTCAGACGGCCTGATGGGGGATAAACAGCCTTGAGTTATGAATAGACATTCAACAAAGACTTAATGATCGACCTTGATGCCTTGATTGTCGGAATGTTGTTTTTTATCCAGCTCTTTTTGCAAAGTATCGCATGGCGTGTCGCAATCGCACATTTTCTTCATGCCGAGAGAGGAAATGCCGCCGCAGCTGCCTTTGATGGTGCGTTTGGAGAAAATATAGCCGACTGCCATGCCGAGGATGACGATGATAAAGATGCCGAAAGTCAGAAGGAGGGTTTTCATGTGTGTATTCCTGAAGGTTAGTTTAATAATTTCTTGAATGCGCTGGACATTTTAGTATGGTAGCCGCCTTGCGGGGTTCGGATGATAAGGAAAACGGCGAGATTTTCTTGCTCGGCAAGTTTAAGCGCTTCGGTTTCTCCGAGGACGAACAATCCGGTGGAAAGGCCGTCTGCAAGTGTGGCGTTTTCTGCTACTACGCTGATGGAAGCAAGGTTGTGGCTGATGGGTTGTTTGGTTTTGGGGTTGATGATATGGGAAAGGCGGCGGCCTGACTTATCGACATGGAAAATGCGGTAGTCGCCGGACGTGGCCAGTGATTTATTGTCCAATGGAATGGTAATTTGAGTGGCGCCGCCTTGAACGATATTGGGTTGCTCGATGCCGATACGCCAAGGGTTGCCTTGCGCATTGCGGCCTTTGCCATGCAACTCGCCGCCAATTTCAACCAAATAATTGCCGATATTGAGTTTTTCAAGTTCAGCGGCGGTTTTATCCACGCCGAATCCTTTGGCAATGGAGGATAGGTCTAAATAGACTTCGGGATGGGTTTTGGCAAGTGTGGGCTGCTGTCCGTCTTGGGAAAGTTTGAGTTTGTCCGTACCGACCATTTCTGAAGCATGTTGGATTTCTTGTGCGGTTGGTTCGTGCGTGATTTCTTTTTGCGGGCCGAATCCCCAAAGGTTGACCAAAGGGCCGACGGTTACGTCCAGTGCGCCGTGCGTCAGTTTGTTTAAACGTAAGGCTTCGCCGGTTACATAGGCAAAGTCTTGGGAAATGGGCATTGCCTGATTGACGGTGCGCAGCTGGTTGAATTGGCTGATTTCGGAATCGGTCTGGTAGGTAGACATTTGCCGGTTGACTTCTTTAAGCGCGTCATCAATGCGTTTTTGTATTTCGGCAGGGGAGGGGAGTTTGTCTTGGCCGTCTGAAAGGTATTTGACGGTATAGGTCGTGCCCATGGTCTCGCCTTGCAGGGTAATGGTTTGTTGTTTTTCAGGTTGGCAGGCAGAGAGTGTGAGTGCGGAAAAGATGGCAATAGTGCAACCGATTATCGGACGGTAAAACGAATTGGAAAGAAACGGCATAGGGGATTTGCGGATTATTTTTTGAGGCCTTTATTGTATCGTAAAAGAAAGGTTCAGGCCGTCTGAAAGTATGGTTTTCAGACGGCCTGGCAATAAAAAAGGAAGAAACCGAAGTTTCTTCCTTTTTGTCTGTTAGCCGCCGAAATCGTCCAAGAGGATGTTTTCGTCTTCCACGCCCAAGTCTTTGAGCATTTTGATCACGGACTGGTTCATGATTGGAGGGCCGCACATGTAGAATTCGCAGTCTTCCGGTGCTTCATGGTTTTTTAGGTGGTTTTCGTAAACCACGTTGTGGATGAAGCCTGTGTAACCGTCCCAGTTGTCTTCAGGCAATGGGTCGGACAAGGCGACGTGCCATGTGAAGTTCGGGTACTCTGCCGCGAGTTGGTCGAAGTCTTCGACATAGAACATTTCACGTTTAGAACGGGCGCCATACCAGAAAGTAATCTTACGTTTGGAGTTCAAACGTTTCAGCTGGTCGAAAATGTGGGAACGCATCGGCGCCATACCTGCACCGCCGCCGATGAATACCATTTCGGCATCGGTATCTTTGGCGAAGAATTCGCCGAACGGACCGGAGATGGTTACTTTGTCGCCGGGTTTGAGCGACCAGATGTAGGACGACATTTGTCCCGGAGGCGCATCAGGTACGCGCGGAGGCGGCGTAGCGATACGCACGTTCAGCATGATGATGCCTTTCTCTTCTGGATATGAAGCCATAGAGTAAGCGCGCAAAATCGGCTCGTCCACTTTGGAAACGTATTGCCACAGATTGTATTTGTCCCAGTCTTCGTGGTATTCCTTAGGAATATCGAAGTCTTTGTAGGCAACGGTGTGCGGCGGAGCTTCAATTTGAATGTAGCCGCCGGCACGGAAAGGAACTTCTTCGCCTTCAGGAATGGCAAGCTTGAGTTCTTTAATGAACGTGGCTTTGTTATCATTGGAGATGACGGTACATTCCCATTTTTTCACACCGAACACTTCTTCCGGTACTTCGATTTCCATGTCGGTTTTGACGTTGACCTGACAAGACAGACGGCAGCCTTCGCGCGCTTCGCGTTTGCTGATGTGGGACAACTCGGTCGGCAGAATGTCGCCGCCGCCGCTTTTCACGACAACGCGGCATTGACCGCATGAGCCGCCGCCACCGCAGGCGGAGGGAACGAAAATACCTTGGCTGGCAAGCGCACCCAGCAGTTTGCCGCCGGCAGGCATCGTCAGTTCTTTTTCGTTATTGACTTTGATGGTGATGTCGCCTTCGCTCACCAACTTGGATTTGGCAAACAGAATCATCAGTGCCAAAACCAAGACGATGACGGTAAACATCACGATACCTAAAATAATCTCCATGCCGATTCCTTTCTTATAACTGGATGCCGGAGAACGACATAAACGCCATTGCCATCAGGCCGGCGGCGATAAAGGTAATGCCCAAGCCTTTGAGGCCTTTAGGGACATCCGAATATTTCATTTTTTCGGTAATACCCGCCAAAGCGACAATAGCCAAAAGCCAGCCCAAGCCTGCGCCGAAACCGTATACAACGGACTCGCCGAAGTTGTATTCGCGTTGCGCCATAAACGATACGGCACCGAAAATCGCGCAGTTTACGGTAATCAGGGGCAGGTAGATACCCAATGCGTTGTAGAGGGCAGGGACGAATTTGTCCAAGAACATTTCCAAAATCTGCACCAAAGCGGCAATTACGCCGATGAAGGTGATGAATTTCAGGAAGGTTAAATCCACGCCTTCAACCAGCGCGCCGTCTTTCAACAGCGAGTAAACAAGTTGGTTGGCAGGGACAGACAGGCCGAGTACGAAAGTTACGGCAACGCCCAAACCGAATGCAGTGGATACTTTTTTAGATACCGCCAAAAATGTACACATCCCCAAGAAGAAGGAAAGTGCCATGTTTTCCAGAAAGACGGATTTTACAAAGAGGCTTAAGTAATGTTCCATGTGTTATTTCTCCGCCTGTTCAGGTTTCCAAGTGCGCAGACCCCATACCAAGAAGCCGATGATGAAGAACGCGCTAGGGGCGAGCAGGAATAAACCGTTGGTTTGATACCAGCCGCCGTCCTGTACGGTTTGGAAAATGGTGTAGCCAAAGAGCTTGCCTGAGCCGATCAGTTCGCGGATGGTTGCGATGATGATCAGCATCATGCCGTAACCTGCGCCATTGCCGATACCGTCAACCAAGCTCTCCAAAGGAGGCTCTTTCATGGCGAATGCTTCGGCGCGGCCCATCACGATACAGTTGGTAATAATCAGGCCGACGAATACGGACAGCTGTTTGGACAACTCATAGGCAAAAGCTTGGAGCAGTTGGTCAACCAGCGTTACCAAGGAAGCAACAATCGCCATTTGCACAATAATACGGATGCTGTTGGGAATGTAGTTGCGTACCAATGAGATGAAGAAGCTGGAAAAACCGGTTACCAAAGCTACGGAAATACCCATTACGATGGCCGTCTGAAGTTTGGTGGTAACCGCCAAAGCCGAACAAATACCCAAAACTTGCAAGGCAATCGGGTTGTTGTCGATAAAGGGTGAAAACATCAAATGTTTCAAGCGTTTCATGTCAGCCATTATTGTGCTCCTGCTGATTTCAATTTGTTCAGGTAGGGGATATAGCCGTTTTCGCCGAACCAGTAGTCGAACGAACCTTGCACACCTTTAGACGTCAGCGATGCGCCGGAGAGGGCATCTACGCCGTGTTCTTTGTCTGAGCTTGCACCTTTGCCGACGTGCAGGGCAAATTTGCCTTGTTCGTTAAACAGTTTTTTGCCGACGAATTTTTTTTGCCACAGAGGGTTGCCGATTTCGCCGCCCAAACCCGGGGTTTCACCTTGGTCGTAGTAGGTAATGCCGTTGATGGTGTTGCCGTCAGGTTGAATGGCGACAAAACCGTACATGACAGACCACAAGCCGTTGCCGTGCATAGGCAAGATGATTTGGCTGACTTTACCGTCTTCGCCTTTTACCAAGTAAACCTCAGTGTATTTGGCACGGCTTTTGATGCCTGCCAAATCGTCTTCAGGTTTGATTTGGATGCTTTGGGCAGGGTCTTTGCCGGCAACGCGTGCGCTGAAGTCTTTAGGCGCATCGGCGACGTATTCTCCGGTTGCTAAGTCCACGACACGTTGCTCGATACGCTCGGCAAAGGTTTTGCTGATGTCGGTGTTTTTATCCATCAAACCGGCTACGCTCAAGATATAGCCTTGTTTGTCTTGGAGTTTTTGTTTCTCTTGGATGGGTTTCAAGCCGACGACCGCACCAGCAACGATGATGGAACAAATCAGGCTGACAACCAATACCACAATCAGCGTGCCGCTGAAGCTGTCTTTATCGAATTTCTTAGCCATTGCTGCGCGCCTTTCTGCGTTTGATGTTCGCTTGTGCGACGAAATAGTCGAAAATCGGGGCAAACAGGTTGGCAAACAGAATCGCCAACATCATGCCTTCGGGGTAAGCAGGGTTGATCACGCGGATCAATACGCACATCACACCGATAAGCGCGCCGTACCACCATTTGCCGACATTGGTAAAGGAAGCGGAAACAGGGTCGGTCGCCATAAACAGCATACCGATGGCGAAGCCGCCGACCACCAAGTGCCAGTACCAAGGCATGGAGAACATGGCGTTGGTGTCCGAGCCGATGAAGTTAAACAGTGAAGACATCGCAATCATACCGATCATCACGCCGGTAATGATGCGCCAAGAAGCGATGCGGGCAAACACGATAAACGCGCCGCCGATTAAGAGCGCCAAAGTGGATACTTCGCCGATTGAGCCGGGTACGTTACCGATAAACGCATCCATCCAAGAAATGTTTTGACCGGTTACAGCGTTTTTCAGACCGTCTGCACCGTGTGCCGCCCATTGCGCCAACGCAGTGGCACCGGAATAGCCGTCAACCGCAGTCCAAACGGTGTCGCCGGTAATGTTGGCAGGGTAGGCGAAGAACAGGAACGCACGGCCTGCAAGAGCAGGGTTCATGAAGTTTTTACCTGTACCGCCGAATACTTCTTTCGCAACCACAACGCCGAAAGAAATACCCAAAGCCGCTTGCCACAAAGGCAGGGTAGGGGGAACGATCAAAGCAAACAGAATCGAAGTCACGAAGAAACCTTCGTTGATTTCGTGTTTGCGTACAGTGGCGAACAAAACTTCCCAGAAGCCGCCCACGACAAATACAGTCGCGTAAATCGGCAGGAAGAAAATCGCGCCGAAGAGCATTTTGCCCAACACGCCCGCTTCAGACGACATATTGATGCCCAAAGCGTTGGCAAGGGCGTAATGCCAGTCGTTAGCGATATTTTGTTGCAGCAAATCAGGCGTTAACGCACCGAATGCCTGTACGCCGACGTTGTACATACCGTAGAACATGGCGGGGAACAAAGCCAGCCATACCAAAATCATCATGCGCTTGGAGTCGAGCGCATCGCGGACGTGGGCCGCTTTGCGCGTTACCGCGCCGGATGTGTAGAAAATCGTCGCCGCAGCTTCATAGAGGGCATACCATTTTTCATGTTTGCCGCCCGGCAGGAAGTGCGGTTCGATTTTTTCAAGAAAATGTTTCAAGCCCATAATCAGCCTTCCTTCTCAATGGTTTCCAGCACCTTGCGCAACAGCGGGCCGTATTCGTATTTGCCCGGGCAGACGAAACTGCACAAAGCGAGGTCTTCTTCGTCCAATTCCAAGCAACCCAGTGCCTGAGCGCTGTCGGTATCGCCGACGATTAAATCGCGCAAGAGCAGGGTAGGCAGGATATCCAATGGCATCACGCGCTCGTAAGTGCCGATCGGTACCATGGCGCGGTCGCCGCCGTTGACGGCTGTGTTGAACTTGAAGAGTTTGTTTTTCAGGAAATGGCCGAGGGTTGTGCGCGTGATGGAGTATTTGTCCGGTTGTGGCGCAACCCAGCCGAACAGCTCTTTGCTGCGGCCTTCTTCGATAACGGAAATCTGATTGTGGTAGCGGCCGAGGTAATCGTGTGCGCCTTGTGCAATCGCGCCGTTCAATACCGAGCCGGAAATCACGCGGTTGTCTGCGTCAACCAATTCGCCCGCAGTAATTTGCGATACTTTCGCACCCAAAACGGTACGCAAGAGGCGGGGTTTGTTGACTTGAGAACCACCCAAGGCAATTACGCGCTCAGTGTTCAGACGGCCTGTTGCAAACAAACGGCCAATGGCAATTACATCTTGATAATTGATGGTCCAAACGGTTTTGTTCGCACCGACTGGCTCGATGAAATGAATGTGTGTGCCACTCAAACCGGCAGGGTGCGGACCGCCAAATTCATGTGTTTCGATGTTGGCAGCATTTTCAGACGGCACATCTGCGCCGGCTGCTTTACATACATGGATTTTACGCTCGGTCAGGCGGCTTAATACCAACAGGCCGCGTTTGAAGTCTTCGGCGGCTTCTTTGATGATGACCGTAGGATCGGCAGCCAGCGGATTGGTGTCCATCGCATTGACGAAGATGGCGAACGGTTCGGCATCAACGGCAGGGATTTTGCTGAACGGACGGGTGCGCAGCGCAGTCCACAAACCGGATTGGATCAGGTTGCGGCGCACTTCTTCGCTGCTCAATTTTGCCAGCGCTTCAGGTGCGTAGCGTTCGAATTCGATTTCGTCGTTGCCTTCAACGGCAATCACGACTGACTGAAGTACGCGCTTTTCGCCACGGTGAATCGCGGCGATTTTGCCTGAAGCCGGAGCAGTGAATACTACGCCCGGATTCTTTTTGTCTTCAAACAGCACTTGGCCTTTTTTGACGGCTTCGCCTTCCTTGATTTTCATCGAGGGGCGCATGCCGACATATTCTTCGCCAAGCAACGCGACTTCGGTAATGGCCGGGCCGTCATAAATGACTTGCTCCGGTCTGCCCGCGATAGGCAGGTCTAAGCCTTTTTTTATCTTAATCATAAGGATGCGTTACTTTTTGGTGGGTTGAGATTCGGATGTCGGATTGTTTTTTCAGACGGCATGTAATGATTTGAAACAAAGGATGGGCCGTCTGAAAAAAGCAGAGGTTTGCTATAAAAACAACGAATAAACGCAAACAACAAAGCTTTAGATTTTATCAGGTATAGGCTGCTTTATGTCAGTTTTACGCTTATTTTTACGGGAAAAGTGGGAAAAAAGTAGGAATGTGTAATCGAGTGTTAAGGGGGATGATTTTTAACTGATTGATATTTAAACGCTATATTTGATGATATAGCTGAAAATAAAAGGCCGTCTGAATTTCAGACGGCCTCTAAGTTTAAAAGAGCTGCCAAACGAAGAAAATCATCGTATGCAGGGCAAACAGCGGTACCAATACAATTACCGACCATGCCATGTAGCCGAAGAAGGAAGGCATCGGTACGCCGCGTTGTTCGGCAATGGCTTTGACCATGAAGTTCGGCGCATTACCGATATAAGTGAGCGCACCCATAAATACGGAACCCATGGATACTGCCAGCAACGAATGGAACAGATGGCCTGTCATCAAAGCTTGGGCATCGCCACCGGCCATATTGAAGAACACCAAATAAGTCGGCGCGTTATCCAAGAATGCCGACAGAATGCCACTCATCCAGAAATACATCACATTAATCGGATTGCCTGCCGCGTCGTGAACCAAAGAAACAACGGAAGCCAATGCGCCTGTTTCGCCGGCTTTCAAAATCGCTAAAACAGGCGAAATGGTAATGAAAATACCCAAAAACAGTTTGCCCACTTCGGCAATCGGCTCGAAGTTGAACTCATTACCTGCGCGTACCTGTTTGGGCGTAATAATCCAAGATACGGCGGTCAAAGCCAGCAAAATGCCATCGCGCATCAGGTTTTGCAAGGCGTAATGGCTGCCCAAGATTTCAAAGCCCGGATGATTTGGTTTCCACAAGCCGGACAATAAAACCGCGCCGACAACACCGGCCAGTAACAGAAAATTCCATTTGCCATAGATTTTGACTTTTTCTTCTTTATCGGAAGGAGCAGGAGCAAGGTGTTCGCTTTGTTCGCGGTTGAAGTGTCGGCTGTCGATGATGTAGAAAACGGCCAGCAAAATCACAGAACTAATCAATACAGGCATCAGCATGTGTTTGACCGTCCACATGAAATCTACGCCTTTCAGGAATCCTAAGAACAGCGGAGGATCGCCTAAAGGAGTCAGACCGCCGCCGATATTCGCCACCAAGAAAATGAAGAAAATCACGATGTGAACGCGGTAGTGGCGTTTATGGTTGGCTTTCAAAAGCGGACGAATCATCAACATCGCCGCGCCTGTCGTCCCCATGATGGATGACAAAGCCGTGCCGACTGCCAACAGGGTTGTGTTCAATTTAGGCGAACCATGCAAATCGCCGCTGACAAAAATACCGCCTGAAATGGTATAGAGCGCCAAAAGCAGCAGGATAAAGGGGATATATTCTTCAACCAACGCATGGGCAACGGTATGCACGCCGGCTCCGAAACCAAAGGTTATGATAAACGGCGTTAAAAACAGCAGCGTCCAAAACGCTGTAATTTTGCCGAAGTGGTGGTGCCAAATACGGGAGAAAAACAGAGGTCCGAGTGCAATGGACAAGAGAATCAGTGCAAACGGCAGACCCCAAAGCAGGCTTGCGGATGAGCCGTCAAAATCGGATGCCGCAGCAGGAAAGGCGGCAAGAAGCAGTAAAAATGAGAGATAGCGCATAGTATTTCCTTTTTATTCTGTTGCGCCGTGAGGAACTTCGTTGAGAAAGCACGGCGGTGAAATATTCAGGCCGTCTGAAAATACCCAGACGAACTGCGCGGTTGTGTCAGGGGAAAGTATAACGCAAAGCAAGTGTTAAGGGACGGTTTAGAGTGTTGGAATCTAAAGAAATGTTGATACAAATAAAGAAATAAAAGCGATGGGAGTAGTTGGAAGTAGTAAAAAAATGTTTTTGAAACAGGAGCTTGAAATCTCAAAAATAATACTATCGAAAAAATACTTTGAATTAATTTTAGCTAAAATTTACATTTGATTGAATAAATAAAGGCCGTCTGAAAAATAAGGGTTGAATAGGGTGTTTTAGGTGTTACTGATTGTTTTGACAGATAAATTGGGTATGAAAACAAAAACAGGTGAGCGAAAATGCCTACCTGTTTTATTTTATGCCTCCGGCCGTAACCACATCCACACCGCCACGCAGCTGCAACAGATTGATGATACGGCACCAATCCACCAGCGTTCCGGAAATTGCCAAAACATAAACAGGCAAGAAAGGGCCATCATGCCGATAGCGAAAAACTTTGCCTTACGCGGCACGGCGCCGTTGTTTTCCCAGTTTTGTATGATGGGGCCGAAATAGCGGTGATGATAGAGCCAATTGTGAAAGCGCGGCGAAGCTTTTGCCCAGCAGGCGGCGGTCAATAAAATGAAAGGCGTAGTCGGCAGTAATGGCAGGAAAATGCCAATAATGCCCAAGACGAGCGACAATGCGCCGCAAAAAATCAACAAATAGCGAACCATCTTCCCGTCACCAATTATTTGTTTTCAGACGGCTTGTGATGTGGAAATGGACAACGCGGAATGTCTAATTTATCCCAGCCCTCATGCCCCATTTTTTCCAGCAGCGCGATATTGCGGTCGAAAATTGCCGAGGCGTCAGGAAATGCTTCAGCCGCTTTGGCAATACTGTCTTCACGAATCAGATGCAAGGTCGGATAGGGCGAGCGATTGGTGTAGTTGCTGATGTCGTCGGCTTCTGTGCCTTCAAATTGAAAATCGGGATGGAACGGCGCAATTTGGACAATGCCTTCCAATTCGTTTTCTACAACGGCATCGTCGGCAATTTCCAGCATTTGGTTGAAGGTTTCAAAATCAGGGAACAGTGTCGGATGAACCAGTAAAGTGGTTTCCAATTCCGAAGCGGGCGTATTGCCCAGAAGCTGCAATTCACGATCCAAGTCCTCAAGGAAGCCGTCCAAATGACGGGCTTTGCTGACAACGATGCGAACCAGGTTTTTAACGTGTGGCGCTTTGGCAAACGGGCAGAGATTCAGCCCGATAACGGCTTTTTCCAACCATTGTTTGGTATGTTCTGAAACAGTATCGATATCGAGATGGGCGGTGTCAGTCATAGTAAAAGCTTATGTGAATTATTCTTAAAAAGTATACAAGTGTATGGACGTGAAAGCAAACCATTGGAATTTAAAAGGCCGTCTGAACAACAGACGGCCTTTATCAGTTTCAAATCATTAATCCTGAACCAAATGAACCAAAGGCAGAGCGGTCGTGTTTTTAATTTCTTTCAACACAAAACTTGATTGCGCATCTTGCACGCCGTGGTGCGAAAGCAGCGTGTCCAAAACAAAATGGGAAAACGCGTTCATATCGGTAAAAAAGGCATGGAGCAGATAATCGGTTTCACCCGTTAAAGCAAAGCAGCTCAATACTTCCGGCCAAGCGCGGACAGATTCGGAAAAATCCTCGCGCGCATCTTTTGCCTTGCTAATCGATACACGGATAAAAGCCTGCAAACCCAAGCCCAAAGATACGGGAGAAAGCTGGGCCGCGTATTTTTGAATAATGCCCGCATCTTCAAGCTGTTTGAGACGGCGCAGGCAGGGAGAAGGGGAGAGCGCCACCTTTTCAGAAAGCTCAACATTGCTCAACCGCCCATTTTCCTGCAAAACCTGCAGAATTTTTAAATCCGTTTTGTCCAAGTTTAGATGAGGCATGATGGTTCTCCCAGCGTAGATAATGTATGTTTTGAAAATGAAAAATGCTTAAAAATAAAGACTTGCATGGTTAAATTATATATTGAGTTCAGATGTGCGACAAATTGTCTTATCAGGGGTGTTGCGAATTTGTTTTATGTAGTTGTGAAAAGATGAAGGCCGTCTGAAACTAATCAAGATCAAAGTTTTATGTCATATTAGGATTGGATATAAAGAGGCCGTCTGAAAACGATTTCAGACGGCATTTATTTTCGTAATGTGATCATTCAGGCTCTTAATGACCTTGTTTTGGAGAGTTTTATTTTTTTGGTTTGTTCGCTTTCCGCGTTTGTATTTGGCTTTGTTTGGGGTGTTTTCTTTGCAATGTATTTTTGTGTTTTTCTTAGGGTATATGCTTGGTTCTTATCCGTGTGAGTCGTCACGGCACATGGCGGGAACCATCATCGGATCCAGCGTTCCGCCGCATTGCCAGTTGAGCAACCAAGTTGAATCGTTATTATTTCGATAAGGGGTCAGGGTCAGGACTTTGCCTTTGTTTTGCCCTTTATCGAAAGGAATACTGATTTTGCCTGTATCTGCTTCTACAGTTACGCCACCGTTTTGGATGTATGTGCCGCCGATGCGTTGAGCGGTAACACCGATTGTGCCTTGTTTGCTGACATCGTCTGCATTGGGCAGGCGGTTATTTACCGCTGAAGCGATGCTGATTTCGGTTTTCAGGTCGTCGGCAAGGTATAGTGCTTCGGAGGCTTGCGCCCTACCGGTATAGTTTTGGTAAGTGGGTATGGCGACAACAACCAGAATACCGATGATGGCGATAACTATCATCAGCTCAATCAGGGTAAAACCTTTTTGGGCTTGAAATGGGGTATTCATTTGAGTGTATCGTTTTCTTATTTTTATAAAGCAAATCCCATAATTGCTTTATGGGATTTGCTTTTATCTGAAATGTGCTGTTTATGTAAAAATTATGGCTTCTTAGCAGGAGGAGTAGCAGTTCGGCAGTTAGCTGGAACGTGTTTAGTTTCACCACCAGTAGTAGTACATTCCCAAGTAACAGGAGATTCTGCATTGGCTTGGGTAGGTGTCAGCGTAAATACAGGATTAGTTGAGGCACCAGTATTTTTAGTTGTAACTTCAATTGCGCCACCGTCAGCAATTTTAATGCTGGATACATACTTAGTGGGAGCAGGAAGGTTATAACCAGTATTGCTATCCTTGCTATCTGTGCCTTTAACTTCTTTTAAGCCGCCCAGTGCAGCAGAAGTTTCTGCTACTGCCAATTTGGCTGGCTCGGCCAAGCTCAGACCTTCTGAAATTTTAGCGCGGATAGTGTAGTCTTGGTATGCAGGCAGGGCGATTACGGCCAAGATGCCCAAGATGGCGATGACGATCATCAATTCGATCAGGGTAAAACCTTTTTGGATTGCTTTCATTGTTTAAAACTCCAGTTTGAAAGTGTGAATAATTGTGTTTAAGTAAAAAGTCCGTAATGTGCTTGGCACTATGTATTATGAGTAAACCATAAGTAAGAAGGAATATACAGCTTCCGTCGGGCTTGCTGCTTTGAGGCTTGGGCCTTATCGGATGTGTTGTTACAAGCAGTCTGTGTGCCAAGTTCGCAAAATTGATTAAAAATTTTATTTTTTATTTTCTATTCGTTGTTTTTATTGGATTTATTTTTCAATTTTTAAGTTTTGTGAGTTTTTGTTTGAAAGTTTCAGGATTTTAGAAAATAGGGCGGTTGACGTTTTTTGTCAGTTTTGTGTTTTTTGTGACAGGGAAGGGAGACAAGTTTGGGTGTGTGACGTTTTTTGTCAGAAATTAAGCTTGGTTTAATAATATGTTAATTGACTTAGACGGGCGGTAATTTTATGGATTAATCGGTGAGTTTAATATTTTGTAATTTTATTTTTTTGTTTTTTATGGGTTTTATTTTGTATGCGTATTTTGTTTGAATATGGATGAGGAAAAGATTTGGCAGGAAGGATTTTTGAAGAGGATTTGGCGTAATAGGTGAATGAAATTTTGTATTTAAAATTATATTTATTTGGGTTATGATTTTAGAATGTAGTTTTATGTCAGAGCAATGGTTTGTTTTGAATTTTAAAGTTTTGGATTTCTTGGGTGTTTTAAAAGAGTATATTCAGGATGTTTATATTTTTGGGTGTGATTAGGGTGAGCAAAAAATGCTCACCCTATGTTTTTAAGATGTTCAGACGGCCTTTATGGGGTCAGGACTTCGATCAATGCTTGTTTTAGGGTGTTTTGGGTTTGCGGGTCTTGGAGGGATGGGCTGTAGGTGATGAAGCTGTCTTCGATGCGCTGATCCAAGGTGGTGATTTTGGCGTAGCGCAGGCTGATGTTGTGTGCGAAGAAGGTCTCGGCGATGTCGGCGAGGAGGTGGGGGCGGTTGACGGCGGTGATGTCTATGGTGTGCCAGCCGGGGTAATCTTCTTCGGGGGTGATGATTACGGTAGGCGGAATGGGGATGTGGCGGATGCGGCGGCTGATGTGCGGGCGGCCGCTTTGTTTTTGGACGGTGGTATTGCCGTGGATGAAGCTGTTGAGCTCGGCTTCGAGTGCGCTTTGGCGGTCGGGATATTCTTCGGGCGGGAGATTGTCGGGAAGTTGGAGGATAAAGGTGTCGAGGATGTAGTCGTGCTCGGTGATGAAGGCGCGTGCGGCTTGGATGTCGAAGCGGTGGCTGCTGAAGATGCGGCAGAGACGTGCGAAGAGGCGGTCGCCGTTGGGCATGAAGACCATGACTTGAAGGCTGTTGCTTTGGGGGAGGATGCGACTGCGGACGGCCGGACTTTGGGTGTCGTAGGCGAGGTTTGCGGTGTGCCAGAGGATTTCCCGCGTTTGATGGCGGACGTAGTATGCGCTGCCGAGGATACGGCGGAGTTTTTGTTGGTTTTTGAGGGGAACGGCTGCGCGCGTGAGTTGGTCGGCCGCGGCTTGTTCGCGTCGGTTGGGGAGGCGTTCGGGATCGTGGTTTTTGCTGTTTAAAACGGCGGCGGTGCTGTGGTAGAGGGTTTGGAGCAGGCTGGCGCGCCATGTGTTCCAAAGTTTGGGATTGGTGCCGCGGATGTCGGCAATGGTAAGCAGGTAGAGTGCGTCGAGGTATTCGCGTGTGGGAATACGGCGGCAGAAGGCTTTGAGGACGTGCGGGTCTTGGATGTCTTCTTTTTGGGCAACGGTGGACATGAGCAGGTGGTTTTCAACCAGCCATGCGAGGAGGTGGCTTTCTTCTTCGGTGTAGTAGTGGTCGGCGGCGAATTGTTGTGCGTCTTTGATGCCTTCTTTGGCGTGATCGCCACCACGGCCTTTGGCGATGTCGTGCAGCAGGGCGGCGGTGTAGAGGATGTGCGGTCGTGGGTAGGCCTGCATGATGGCGCTGGCCTCGGGCATTTCGTGGCTGTGGGTTTCGATGGCGAGACGGCGCATATTGCGGACGACGGTCAGGATGTGGTCGTCTACGGGGTAAATATGGAAGAGGTCGTGTTGGAGCAGGCCGGTGATTTTTTCCCATGCGGGGAGATAGCGGCCCAGTACGCCGTAGAGGTTGAGAAAACGGAGGGTTTGGGTAAGGCCGGTGCCGTGTTTGAAGAATTGGATGAAGCGGCGGCGGTTTTCTGGGTTTTGGGTGAAACGGGCGTTGATTTTCCGTGTGGCCGCCCACCATGCGCGCAGGGTTTGCGGCTCGATGGTGGTGATGTTTTGCTCCTGCATGGTTTGGATGATGGTGAAGATGTGTTCGGGGTTTTGCTCGAACAGGGCAAGGTCGTTGGCGGCGATTTGGTGGCCGATGCGTTTGTAGTGGTTGTCGATGGGGTGAATGTGCTGGAGGCGGCCGGGGGTTTGATGGTTTTTGAGAATCGGAATGAGGATGCCGTTGAGTTGTTTGATGGCTTTGGTGGCGCGGTAGAAGGTGTGCATCAGGGCTTCGCTTCTGCCGCGGATGTCGGGTTGGGTATAGCCTAAGCTTTCGGCAACTTGGGACTGGTAGTCGAAAAGCAGCCTGTCTTCGGGGCGGTCGGCGGTAAGGTGGAGGTGAATGCGGATGTTGGCGAGGCGGCGGTAGCCGTGGGCCAGCATGCCGGCTTCGGCGCGGGTGAGGAAGCCGGCGGTAACGAGAGCGGTAGGGTTGCTGTCTATGCCTTGTGCTTTGGCTGTCCAAATCAGGGTGTGGATGTCACGCAGGCCGCCGGGGCAGGTTTTGACGTTGGGTTCGAGTTGTGCGCCTGTGCCTTGGGATTTGGTGTGGCGTTGCTCCATTTCGAGGAGTTTGGCTTCGATGAAGGCGGCTGTGTCGCGGCGTGTGTTGAGTTTGTTTAGAAGTTGGGCGGTAAGGTTGGCGTTGCCTTGGAGATGGCGTGCTTCAAGAAAGGCGGTTTCTCCGGTAATGTCGTTTTGGGTGCTTTGGAGGATTTCTTCTATGCTGCCGCTTTTGATGGCGGGATTGAGGCGTGCGTCCCAAAGAGTTTGGATAAATTGGGCGGTTTGTTGTTGCAGGCCGTCTGAAAATGGTGTGGTGGAAATAATCGCTAAATCCCAGTCGGAATGAGGATAGAGTTCGCAACGCCCAAAGCCGCCGATGGCAATCAGACTGATGTCGTCGCTGTCGGGGAAGTGGATTTGCCAGAGGGTTTGCAGTAGGGTTTCGGCAGCAGCGATATGGTCGCGGAAGTAAGCGGTAGGGCGGTTGTTTTGGCGGTAGGCGGCTTCTGCTGCGGCTTTTTGCTGCCGGTAGGTTTGGATGGCTTGTTGGGCGGCGGTCATGATGGTGTCTGGCTATGAATTAGGCTTGGGTGTCGGCAGGCTCGGTCATTTGGCGGAGCATTTCTTGCGGCGGAAGGAGGAGTTTGTAAGGGGCGATTTTGAGTGCGGATGCGATTTTTTCGATGTTGGAAAGGGCGATGTTCCAGCGTTTGCGCTCGACGGCGGAGACGTAGGTGCGGTCGAGTCCGCATTGGCGTGCGAGTTCTTCTTGCGACCAGCCGTGGTTGACGCGGTAGAGGCGCATGTTGTAGGCGATAACGGCGCGGAGGTCTTGCGGATCGGGCAGGCTGGGAGGGGGAGTGAGTTTGTTGACCATGGTGTTTTGGTTTTGTGGTTTGAACGATAAGGGGATTTTATACTATTTTTGCTAGGGGAAAGGAAAGGCCGTCTGAAAGTTTCAGACGGCCTTCAAGAGGGTAGGTATAAAAAAAAAGGGGGTGGCACTCAGCCACACCCAAACACACACACATCAAGAGGAAAGAAAAATCATTTAATAAGAGAGCTGGCTCTTATCGAGGAAACTGGAGGATTCGGGCATGACCCTGAATCATTGGAAGGCATTATAAATGAAAATAGGATTGGGGTATTGACACAGGTCAATTCTGTTTTAATTTAGAAAATATATCTTCAAGATAGTGGAAATAAATTAAAAATAAGCTAAGGCCATCAGGCCGTCTGAATAATCGGTTTCAGACGGCCTGATGGTTTTAAGGGCTACTATTTACGATATAAATTAGGTATTAAGCCAAACCTTTATCTTTGGCTTCTTGCAGGCGGGCTTCAAAGTTGCTGAGATTGACGCCAGCCTGTTCGGCTGCGGCAACTACTTCGGCTACGGATGCGCCGTGTTGCACTTGATGATAACCCCAAAGCAGGGAGCAACGGGTGCCGGTACGGCAGAAGGCAAGGATAGGAGTCGGAGATTGTTGCAACAGATTTTGGAAGGCTGCGACATCGGCTGCGTTGATTTGAGGCGCAACAACGGGCTGGTGGGAAAATTGGTTGATGCCGGCCTCTTTAAACCAGTTTTGCACTTCGGTAAAAGCCGGTTGGTTTTCTTCTTCGCCGTCCGGGCGGTTGCAGATGACGGTTTGGATGCCGAGACGTACGGCTTCTTGGACATCGGCTTCGGTCAGTTGGGGGGCGATATAGAGGGAGTTGGTCAGCTTGCGGATGGGCATAGTTTTTCCTTTCTTTATATTGAATGGGTATGGGTATGTTGATTTCAGACGGCCTGTGAAGTAGCAGGCCGTCTGAAGTTTTATTTAATGATTGTACAACCAGTTTTCGAGTTTTGGGCGATCGGTAATGTGAAGCAGAGCGGTATTGGCTTCTGCTGCTTGGACTGTGATGCTGGTTTCGCGCAGCAGGCCTTGGCGGAAGAAATGGATGGTGGTGCGCGTGCCGATAGGCAGTTTGCTCCACTGTGCCGCAAGGTCGTTGCAGGCATAGCCGCCCAAGGCGATGATTTTGTCTTGCGGGCAGAGTCCGGCATTTTCTGCGCTGCCACCATTGAATACATGAGTCAGGACGGCATGGTCGCTGTTTTGTTTGAAACGTGCACCCAAATCGTTGGCTGGGGCAACCGATTGGGGTTCGCTTGCAAATGCTCCTCCGTGTTGGCGGGGCAGGGGGATAAAGTCGAGTTTGACACCTACGCTTTGCAGGCATTCTGCGAGCGGAAGGTCTTCGGTGCTGTATAAGGCCGTCTGAAAGAAGGTTTCTAAATCTAAACCGGTTATTTCTTGGCAACGGGTTTGCCAGTGTTTTTCGGGTATGCCTTGATGGGTGTTGCACCAGTCGCGATAGTGTTGCTGCATCACGCTGTCGAGGGTGTATTTGCCTTGGCTTTTTTCACGGATGATGAGGTCGAGGCAAAGTGCGGCCAGTGCGCCTTTTTGATAATAGCTGACGATGGCGTTGGGGCTGTTTTCGTCTTGTTTGTAGAACTTGTCCCATGCGCTGAAACTGGATTGGGCAAGTGTTTGTTTCAGACGGCCTTGTGTCTGCTGGACGCGTGTGATGCTTTGTGCAAGCAGGGTAAGGTAGGCTTCGGGGCTGATGGTTTTGCTTCGGGCTAGAAAGAGGTCGTCGTAGTAGGAGGTAATGCCTTCAAATGCCCAAAGTTGCTCAGTGTAGTTTTCTTGGTCGAGGTTGTAAGGTGCGAATACGGCCGGTTTGATGGATTTGACGTTCCATGCGTGGAAGTATTCGTGGGAGAAAAGGCCGAGCAATTCGGTATAGGCTTTGTCGGCCTCGCCCATATTATAAGGTGGCAGGCTGTGGCGGTCGGCGAGCAGGGCGGTGCTGCTGATGTGTTCCAGCCCGCCGTAGAGGTTGTCGCCCAGATGTAGTAAGAAAAGGTATTTGGTAAACGGGGCAGGGGAGGGGAACATCGCCAACTCGGTTTCGCAGATTTTTTGAATATCGGCGAGGAAGCGGGAGCGGTCAAAATCGGGATAGATGCCGCTTAATGCAATACGGTGGGGAATGCCTTGTGCTTCAAATTCGAGGAATTCGATGATGCCTGTTTCAACAGGATGATCAATAAGCTCGGCATATGAGGCCGTCTGAAAAGCGGTCGCCGAGGTTTGGGGCAGGGTGGTGGCTATCTGCCATGTGTGCGGCAGGGTGGAAAATTCGATTTGATGTGGCCGGTATTCTTGTCCGTGCACTTTTAAGAATAGACACGCGCCGTCGAAAAAGCCGCGCTCGGTGCTGAGGAACGAGCAGCGAACGGATAAGTCGAATGCGTAAACAGTGTAGTAAATTTCCCACGCTCCACTGAGGGCAGGGGTTTGCCAATGGTTTTTGCTGGTTTGTGTCAGTGGTTGGGCTTTGCCGTTGCAGCGCGCGCTGATGTGTGTGATGTGGCGGGCAAAGTCACGGATGAGGTAGCTGCCGGGAACCCAGTTGGGTAAGCTGATTTCTGTTTCTGAATCATTGGTTTGAGTGAATGATAAGGTGATGTGCCATTCATGGGACAGAAAGTTGGGGGTAATTTTGTAATTAATCATAGCTATTGGTTAATTTGCTAAAGTTTATTAAGAAGAAGGGGTTTTAAGGGGTGGGCTTAATCTATATCAATAAAACTGTATGAAAAAGGGGGCTTGAAAAAATACCCTGTCCGATTTAATGCGTATGTTTTAATAATTTATTGATTATAAAAGAAATGAATTTATGTCTTGCTAAATATTTTATGCAATGTGGAATGTAATTTTGCTTGGCATGTTGTGGTGTCTATGTTAAATTTAGAAAAATTTGAGCCTTGGCCGTATTGCGCTTTTCGTAAATGCAGGGGTTGGGGTGAGATAAAAATTTTTTATACCCATAATTTATGGAGACTTCCATGGACACACAAACTTATAACTACAAAGTGGTGCGCCAGTTCGCCATCATGACTGTAGTTTGGGGTATTGTGGGCATGTTGGTTGGCGTTATCGTCGCTGCCCAGCTTTTTGCTCCAGCCCTCGATTTATCCAATATCGGACCTTGGTTCCACTTCGGCCGCCTGCGTCCTCTGCACACCAATGCGGTTATTTTTGCATTCGGCGGTTGCGGTTTGATCGGTACATCATACTACGTTGTTCAACGTACATGTAATACCCGTCTGTTTGGCGGTTGGTTGCCTGCATTTACCTTCTGGGGTTGGCAGGCCGTTATCGTGGCTGCGGCCATCAGCTTGCCTATGGGTTACACCCAAGGTAAAGAATACGCCGAGTTGGAATGGCCTATCGACATTTTGATTACGCTGGTGTGGGTTGCCTACGCCATCGTATTCTTCGGTACGATTGCCAAACGTAAAATCAAACATATTTACGTTGCCAACTGGTTCTACGGCGGCTTTATCTTGGCCGTTGCGCTGTTGCACATCGTCAATAATATCAGCATCCCTGCCGGTTTGATGAAATCTTATCCGGTTTACGCAGGTGCGATTGATGCGATGGTTCAATGGTGGTACGGCCACAATGCGGTGGGCTTTTTCCTGACAGCCGGCTTCTTGGGTATGATGTACTATTTCGTACCTAAACAAGCAGGCCGTCCGATTTACTCTTACCGCTTGTCCGTCGTCCACTTCTGGGCTTTGATTTTCACTTATATGTGGGCTGGTTCTCACCACTTGCACTACACCGCATTGCCTGACTGGACTCAATCTTTGGGTATGGTATTGTCTTTGATCCTGTTTGCGCCTTCTTGGGGCGGTATGATCAACGGTATCATGACTCTGTCCGGCGCATGGGACAAACTGCGTACCGACCCGATTTTGAAATTCTTGATCGTTTCTCTGTCTTTCTACGGTATGTCTACCTTCGAAGGCCCGATGATGTCTATCAAAACCGTTAACGCTCTGAGCCACTACACCGACTGGACTGTTGCACACGTTCACGCCGGCGCATTGGGCTGGGTGGGCTTTGTAACCATCGGTTCCGTTTACTATATGATTCCCCGCTTGTTCGGCAAAAATGAAATGTACAGCACCAAATTGGTTGAGGCGCATTTCTGGATCGCGACCATCGGCGTGGTTCTGTATATCGCTGCAATGTGGATTGCCGGCGTAATGCAAGGTCTGATGTGGGGTTCTTTGAATGACGACGGCACGCTGACTTATTCCTTCGTTGAATCCGTAAAACGTACCATGCCTTACTACATGATTCGTTTCACCGGCGGTCTTCTGTACCTGAGCGGTATGTGCATCATGGCATATAACGTTTACCGTACTGCTATCAGTGGTAAAGCCGTTGATGCTGAGATTCCTGCGGTTTCTCAAACTCAACACCACTAATGACAAGAAAGATAGGCTACCAAAATGAAATTACAACAATTAGCTGAAGAAAAAGTCGGTGTACTGATTGTATTCACCCTGCTTGTAGTCAGCGTCGGCCTTCTGATCGAGGCTGTTCCGCTGTTCTTCACCAAGGCGGTTACCGAACCTGCACCCGGCGTGAAACCATATAACGCCCTGCAAGTGGCCGGTCGCGATATTTATGTGCGCGAAGGCTGCTACAACTGCCACTCTCAAATGATTCGTCCATTCCGTGCAGAAACTGAACGTTACGGTCATTACTCTGTTGCCGGTGAGTCTGTTTATGACCATCCGTTCCAATGGGGTTCTAAACGTACCGGTCCGGATTTGGCTCGTGTCGGCGGCCGTTATTCCGATGAATGGCACCGCATCCACCTGCTGAACCCGCGCGACGTTGTGCCGGAGTCCAATATGCCTGCATTCCCATGGCTCGCACGCAATAAAGTCGATGCCGAGGCAACTGTGGCGCATATGAAAGCCCTGCGTAAAGTGGGTACACCTTACAGCGATGAAGAAATTGCCAAAGCACCTGAAATGCTGGCCAACAAATCAGAGCTGGACGCTGTTATCGCCTACCTGCAAGGCTTGGGCTTGGCATTGAAAAACGTAAGGTAACATCATGGACGCTAACTGGGCTCGCTCGCTCTTTACTGTTTGGGTATTCATCAGCTTTATTTTAGTCCTCTATATTGTGTTCAATAGACGCAATAAGAAAAACTATGACGATGCTGCCAGCAGTATTTTCGATAATGACGAACAAAGGCCGTCTGAAAAGAACGATCAAGCTCAGTCAGTCCGTGATCACGGAGCAAAATAATGAACACAACATCCCAATTTACCAGTAGTTTCTGGAGTATATATATTGCCGTTATCGTCGTGCTCAGCTTCATCGGCCTGGCTTGGCTTCTGCTTTCGCAAAACGTTGTGAAACGCCCTAAAAAAGGCGAAGAAGTAAAAACCACAGGTCATGAGTGGGACGGCATTTCGGAGTACAACAACCCTCTGCCACGTTGGTGGTTTTGGCTTTATGTCTGCACATGGCTGTTTGGTGTCGGCTACCTGATTATGTATCCAGGTATCGGCGATTACAAAGGCCTGTGGGGCTGGAGCAGCCATGGTCAATATGAAGAAGAAGTTGCCAAAGCCAATCAGCAATACGGTAAAGTGTATGCTAAATTTTCCAATATGCCGATTGAGAAAGTGGCTAAAGATCCTGAAGCCCGTGCTATTGCGCAAAACCTTTTCAATACCTACTGTATCCAATGTCACGGTTCAGATGCCAAAGGCTCAAAAGGCTTCCCGAATTTGACCGACGACGATTGGTTGTGGGGCGGCGAACCTGAAAAGATTCAGGAAACCATCGAAAAAGGCCGTACTGCCTCTATGCCGGCATGGGGTCCTGCTTTGGGTGAAGAAGGCGTGAAAAATGTAACACAATATGTTATGTCTCTTTCTAAACCTAAAGGTCAATACGACGAAGAACGTGCAGAACGCGGTAAAGTCCTGTTTAGCGGCCCACCTGCCAACTGTTTCACTTGTCACGGCGACAAAGGTCAAGGTATCCAAGGCCTCGGCCCGAATCTGACCGACGATGTATGGTTGTGGGGTGGTACTCAAAAAGCGATTACCGAAACCATTACCAACGGCCGCAGCAGCCAAATGCCTGCTTGGGGTCACTTCCTCGACAAAGACAAGCTGCACATCATGACTGCTTATGTTTGGGGTTTGTCCAACAAAGACGGTAAAAAAGCTCCTGCTAAAAAAGCTGAGCCTGCTCCGGCAGCTCAACCTGCCGATGCTTCTGCTCCGGCGGCCGCTTCGGCTCCTGCTGCCGATAAAGCTGCTTCAGATGCCAAAGCTGCTCCGGCTGCTGAAGCCAAACCTGCTGAAAAAGCAGAAGCGGCTCCGGTTAAGGTAGACGGCAAAGCTGTTTTTGAAGCCAACTGTAAAACATGTCATGGCGGTATGATTCCGGGCGCACCTGTTGTCGGTAAAAAAGACGACTGGGCTCCTCGAATTAAGCAAGGTAAAGACACTTTGCACAAACACGCGCTTGAAGGTTTTAATTCAATGCCTGCCAAAGGCGGCAACAGCAGCTTGAGTGACGATGAAGTTAAAGCGGCTGTAGACTTTATGGCAAATGAGTCCGGTGCAAAATTCTAATTTTGAGTCGGATTGAAAAAAGCGTACCTAACAAGGTACGCTTTTTTATATTTGATAAAACCAATAAGAAAAACATATCAAAAAGAGGCAAAATATATAAGGCCGTCTGAAACATTCAGACGGCCTTTGTTCTTGGTTCAACCAAAATTAATCAATCCAAAGTGGATGTACTGCGTTTCAGGAACCATTCGCTGAAAGGCCACTCGACGCTGTCGAGTAAGTTTTTGGTAATTAACCCCAGTTCCGTATCGCCTTCAATTTGCAATTTACGGTTAAAAAATAAGGTATCGGGATCTTCCTCGCGCATCATCATACGCATGAAGTCTATGCCGTTGGCGGCCAGCCTCAGATCGGGAGCGCCGCTGAAGTTGTCGTCCAGGAATTTTTCCGTATCGGCACTAAACCGCACTTTGATACCGGCATCCAAAACTTCGATTTCGAATTTTCTTCCGGCAAAAAGTTCCATATCGGCAGGCAGTAAACCTTTCTTCAGCATGGTATTCAATACGGAGACCAAAACAAAGCGTGGAGGTTTACCGGGAAGTTTGGTACCGATTTTTGCCATCCATTTGGGTAATATGATTTCAGGCAGCGCCATAATATGCCTCCTTCACGGTTTCAATACCGGGCTGGCCGCGCCAATAGCCGTCAACCAGTGTTCCGGTAGTCAGTCGTTCCAACTCGGGGCGGACATCTTCCCATGTAGCTTTTCCGTCCAATACATCGCGGTGAATTTGGATAATTTCAGCCATGCCGTGCATTTGTGGCGACAGTCTGAGCATATTCACGCCGATTTTATTCAAATCTTCATGGTGGGGCAGTAGGTTTTGGCAGCCGTAAGACATGGTTTGGATGCCGTTGATGGTGAGAAACGGCTGGCCTTCGCGCGTATTCATGGCCATACCGTGCTCGTGGTCGAGGCAGCGGAACTCGCAACTGTCTTTATTCAGATTGTAATGGCGGGCGGTAAAGCAACGTGATGAATAGGCGAGCGGCATTTTGCCCCAAGCAAAGAGTTCGGTTTCAATGCCGTCTGAAGCCTTGATGATTTCTGCAACCTTATCGCGGCTCAGCTCGGACGGTGCAATCCAGCGGAATGCCCCTAATTTTCGGAATACGTCCAAAGTGGTTTCGTTGTAGATATTCAGGCTTGCGCCGGCAACAAACGGGATGCCGTGTTCGCGTGCCAATTTGACCGCACCCATGTCGTTGGCTTCAACTTTAAACTTTCCCTGCTCCGTGATTTTACGCAGGCGTTTCAGATCGGATTCGCTTTCGAGCAGGACTTGTGAAGAAAGAATAATCTCCTTACCGCTTTCCGCCAGGTCTTCAGCCAGTCCGAACCAGTCGGCAAAGCGCATTTTCTGACGGCGTGAGCAGACTACTTCGCCCAAATAAACCGTATCCAACGGCGTATCCAGCATGGAAACGTAAAATTCCAGCAGGGCTTCTTTTTGCCAGAAAAACAAAATAGGGCCCAGCGACAATTTCAATGAATTCATTTTTTTCCCCTTATTTCCATGGGCGGTTGTATGCGCCCAAAGTTGTCTGATGACCTTCCGAAACTTTGCTCAAGGCATTGTTCCAGGACGGATTGACTTTGAAATGCGACGGGTCGGCTGCGGCTGCATCCAGTGCTTGGCGCAGGGATTTGGTTACCTGCGCCGTATACATCGGACTGCGTTGGCGTCCCTCGATTTTGATGGCGGACACACCGATTTTGATGAGTTCGGGCAACATTTCCAAAACATTCAGGCTGGTCGGTTCTTCCAAAGCATAGTAAGTTTCATCATTGACTTCAAAGCGGCCTTTGCACAAGGTTGGATAACCTGCCGGTTCATTGGGTTTGTATTGGTCTATCAATACCTGGTTTAGACGTACGTTCATGCGGTCGGGCAGTTGTTCCCAGCGGACGGATTTTGCCGGAGAGCAGACACCTTGCATATTGGGCGATTCGCCTGTTGCATAGCTCGACAAGATGCAACGGCCTTCCACCATCACACACAAACTGCCGAAGCCAAAGACTTCAATTTCCACATCAGTATTGTCAATCACATGTTTGACCTGATCGATGGTCAGTACGCGCGGCAAAACGGCACGACGGATGCCGAACAGCTCTTTCATCATATTGATGGCTTCGTAATTGGTGGCCGAACCTTGTACCGACATATGCAGGCGTAAATTCGGATGTTTGTCTGCCGCATACGCCATGATGGCGGGGTCGGCAACAATAATCGCATCGGCACCCAAATCCGCCGCCGTATCCACAGCGGCGTGCCAACGCTCCACTTGGCCCGCTTGTGCGAATGTATTGATGGCCATCAGTACATTGCGCCCGCGCGCATGGGCGTAAGCTACGCCTTCCCGCGCCGATTTCATATCGAAATTCAGTCCCGGAAAGTTTCGTGCATTGGTCGCATCTTTCAAACCCATGTAAACCGTGTCCGCACCGTTGTCCACAGCGGTTTTCAGTGCAGGCAGGTTGCCGGCGGGGCAGACCAATTCTGGAATTTTCTGCATTTTGTGTTCCTCGTCTTGATGATAACCTCTATCGGGTTAATCAATATTTTGTAGAATTCCGGATATTTTATGGATTAATGACACAAGATATGCTGATTTAAATCAAATTGAAAAATTCAGGTTGACGTAGGCATATTGTTTACAAAATCTTAACAGACGTTGTTTTTTATATATTTCATGTGCTTAAAAATTTTGATGACGGATTTTGTTTCAAAATCGGCTTATGTTTTTAACTATCGTATTTATTAATTTTTACAATAATAGCGATAGAAAAATGAAAAAAGGCCGTCTGAAAATCTGGTTTCAGACGGCCTTTTGCTTTAAAGGGATATATTTAAGAGAAACCCAAACGTTTATCGGGTCGGGTAAACACAAAAATAAACAGCGAGGTTAACGCGCCCAAAGTATCGGCAAGCATGTCTTTTTGCGCGTCCCAAATATCGCCTTGAGAACCCAAGAATTCCAGTCCGGCCTCTCCGCCGTCGATGACGGCATATTGCCATTCGATGATTTCATAGGCGGCAGCCACGCTCATGATGAAGAACAGGGAGAAAAACAAAGCCAGCGGCAGATTACACAGCTTGCGGCGCAGTAGCCATTCAGCCATTGGATAGGCGTAGAAGCCGATGATGTAGTGGGCAATGCGGTCGTAATGATTGCGGTTTTCGCCCAAAATCGGTTCGACAAAGCGGTTGATGGATTCAAACGGCACATCGGCAAAAGTATAGTATGCGCCGATTGAATGCATAATCAGCCAGAAGCTCATGAATAAGTAGGCTAAGTTGCTGAAGCGGAAAATGCGGTAAGTGGCAACCAGAAGGAAGAATACGGATGCTACGGGGATGATTTCGGCGTACCAAACCGCGCGGTCATGGGGATTGATACCTGACCAAACAATGAGGGCGAAGATAAGCGTAGCAAGAAAAATGGGAAAGATTGGAGAGGGTTTATTCATATTGTGTATATGTAATAACAAGAGTTGCGTATTGTATAACGAATCGGCGGATTGGCGGTTTCGGATATTAGAGGCCGTCTGAAAAACAGCTTTCAGACGGCCTGAAGTTTAGCCGTTCCAGAAATAACGGGTGATGTGAAAGAACACGGGCGCGGCAAAGCAAATCGAATCCACGCGGTCAAGCATGCCGCCGTGGCCGCGTATCATATTGCCCCAGTCTTTGACACCATAATCGCGTTTGATGGCAGACATAACCAGGCCGCCAAAGAAGCCCATCAGGCAGACGATAAAGCCGATAACGGCTGCTTGGCCGTGGGAGAACGGCGTAATCGGCGCCATCAACGCGGCAATGGCCGTGGCCGATAAAATACCGCCGACAGTGCCGGAAATCGTTTTTGACGGCGAAAGCGAAGGCATGATTTTTGCACCGCCGATCAGTTTGCCCCAAACGTATTGCAACACATCCGATACTTGCACCACGCCAATCAGAAAAATCAGTAACAGGATATTGTTGCCGTTATCGAAGCCGTCCAAGTCTAGAAACATCAGCGCTGGAACATGGGACAGGCAGAAGATGCAAATCATCGCCATCCATTGTGTTTTGGCGGCACGTTCCAAAAAGTGCGCGGTTTGGCCGCTGAGGCTGGCAATAATCGGCAGTATCAAAAAGCCGTAAACCGGAATAAAAATGCTGAACATGCCGTACCAGCCGTCATAGACGAAATAGTATTGCACCGGCAGCAGCAGGTAAAAGCAGACCACCATGCTGTAATAGTCGCTGCGGCGGCGATAGACGAGGGTCATAAATTCGCGCAGTGCGGCAAATGAAATCAGGAAAAACAGTACAACCGTCCCGATTTTGCCGAACCAAAACGCACCCAGCAACACCAGCGTCATCAGCCACCATGCGTAAATGCGGGCGTTGAGGTTGGCGATGGTGGCATTATCTGCGCCGTTTTTGCGCTTGAGCCATTGTCCGATGATGCTGGCAAAACACAATACGGCAAACACGCCGACAAAAATATAGCCGGCTTGCGGAGTCAGATGAGCGGCGGCTTGTTCGACAATGATTTGTTGGGAAGTCGTAGAAAGGCTCATGCTTGTCCTCCTTTGTTTTGCTGAACTTCAGATTCATTTTGGCGAAGCACGCTGCGGTCGTTTTCAGACGGCCTGAGTGCCAGCAGCGCTTCACGGCTGCGTGTCAAAAAACTGTCTTTGTCTTCGTTTTCCTGCAAGGTAAGCGGCTGTCCGATATGAACTTCACACAAAAGTGGGATAGGCAGGATTTTGCCTTTGGGCAATACGCGGCTGATGTTGTCTATCCAAATCGGCACAAATTCGGTATTGGGTTTGCTTTTCGCCAGGTGATAAATGCCGGACTTGAACGGCAGCAGGATGGTGTTGTCGTCAGTGTTACGCGTGCCTTCAGGAAAAATAATCAAGGAGTCGCCTGCGTTTAGTGCGTCTTTCATCTGTTCGGTAATCGCTTGCGGATTATCGCTATGGCGCGGAATCAGCAAAGCGTTGAAAACGTTTTGAATGATGAAGCGTTTGAGTTTGCTTGTCAGCCAGTAATCCGAACCGGCGACAGGGCGTGTAGACAAACGCCAGCGGCGGGGCAGGGAAATCCACACCAACACAAAATCACCATGGCTGCCGTGATTGGCGTAATAAACTTTTTGGTGCTGATTGAATGTCAGCTCGCGCGGACTTTTAGGATGTACGCCCGTAAGAAAAGAGACCGACAGACACAAGGCTTGGTCGGTTAGCCAGGCAAGTTGTTTTTTGAGGAAGTTTTTCATTGTTTCTGCCTTTGGGAGTGAGATACCGCTAGGGATTTGGTTTGGATAAATCAGCCAAAATAATCAAATGCTTTGGATAAGCAAAATTAAAAATTGGGCGGCGGTTAGGTATAAGCTTTTGCGCCATAGGGAAAGTGCGCCGTTTATCCGTTGGGTCAAAGTACGGTTGCCTGAAATTTGGCGCAAACCGTTTTGCTGTAAGGATTGGTCAAAGTCTTCAGGAGCGTAGCGGTTGTCGGCAAAGTCTTGGAACACGCGGCGGTCGAAGTGAATGCGGATATGGCAGTACAACAAAACCGCTGCTAAGACGAGTTGCACCGCAAACCAAGCACCACCATATTTTGCCGACAAGGCGAGCAGCAAGGCATTGCAGGCGGCAACATAATGTGCGGTAGAGAGTAGGTGGGCAGTAATACGGCTATCGGTTGCGTTGTCCATCATCATCCTTGTTTTAAACGGGTGGCCGCAGCTTCAACTGCTTGGGCAGTGGCTGGCGATAATACCATTTGCGGCCGAGCCTGTTTGAGCTCTGCCTTCGCTTGCGTCAAGTTTTTGCAACCACCATAAACCAGCAGCCACGTCAGCACCACTGCGGCACTTCTTCCATAACCCAAAGCGCAACATACCAATACTTTGCCGTGTTTTTGGCGCAAGGTTTCCAATATCGAGGCCGTCTGAACCAAATCGTTTTCAGACGGCGTTACCATATCCAGTAAAGGCAGAGCGCGATATTCTCCTTGATGGCTACGGCAGGGATATTCGGCGCATACATCCAATACCGCAGGCAGATGGTTTGGAATCCCCAAAACGCTGCCAATCAGCACATCATGGCGGACTGGTGCCGTTTTCGCTTTACCGCGTAACCAATACGCCATGTTTAGCCGTACGCCCACCAGATAAGGCAATAGCAAAACCGTCGCTGCCGCCGATAATTTACCATTAGCCTGTTTTTGGAATACGTTTGCATTTCCTGTCAAATAGGCAAAAGCCACCATTAGCAAAGACACGCTAATCCATATCAGCCACAGCCACGCGCCACCCAGCAACGCGGGTAATGCCGTCAAACACGCACCAAGCAAATACAGCAGCGCAATCTTTTGTGAGCGTGCATGACTCAAGCCCAGTTTTAGCGGCGAAGCCATCTGACGTGGGAAAGCCCACAACACCAGCCAGCCGAGCAATGCTCCGGTTGGTACGTCGATAAAATGATGTTGATAAGTTGTCAGTACCGACAAAGCAATCAGGCTTTGCCATAAGAAAAGCGGCAGGTGGATTTTGGGAAAGCGCGTCCAATAAAATGCACCCACGATAATCGCCAACGCAATATGCAAAGATGGCGCTTGGTTGTACGGCAAATCAAATGCAGCCAATGAATCAAACAGCCAGCCCGACAGTCCATAGGCAGGCGGTTTAGACCACCCGAAACGCAGCGGAAACAGCACGAAGCAAAGAGTTGCAATCAGTTGGGCAGCTACAAGGTGCGCTACATATCGGTTTTGTTCATGTGTATCATGGCAAAGGAAAAATGCCGCGGCATACATCAGGTTCAGCGACCAATAAGGCACAATCGTCCATGCCCAAAACGGAATATTGCGCTCCCATGCAAAAGCGACTTCCGGCACATAGTCCAGCGATGCCGCGTAATGATTGGACAGGCCGTAGCTGGTGTAGAACAGGATACCGACTGACATCAGCTTGAGCAGGGAGGTTTTTAGGGAGGGTTTCATGGGGGATTAGTTAATAATTAAATATTTTGATTCCGTGAGCCTATTTAAGATAAGTGATATTCGTACCATCAATGCTAAGAACTTTTCTATTCAGTAGATGCTGTAATAGTTTTTCAGTTTCATGATTGTTGGATTTTGCATGTGCTTTTATAGTGTTTCGTAATGTACTGACTTTACCTGGGCGTTTTGATGGTTCAACTGACAGTGCGGCAATTACTTTTTTCCACATGGTTTCATCAGGCAAATGGAGTATTTTCTTTTGAGATATGGGATTGGGATTAGTATGGGGAAATGGAGCATATTCAATTTTTCCATTGTTTTGGCGAATATGGTTTTGTTCGCGCAAATGGCGTGCAAAGGCTTGAATATCCGCTTGACTTATAGTAAGTGATAGAGCATCTGCACGTTTCTGTACGGCATCTTGAAAATTAGTATAAGTTTTGGGTTTGATATTCAAAATATAACGTTGGATTTTCTGTAATAGATCATTGTCACTGATGTGGTAAATCACTATACCTTGCTCATCAACACTAATTAAGTTTTGTGTTTTAAGTTTATTAATAATATGAGCAGTTGTTGTTTCGCATTCTTTATCTGTTTTGCCTTGAAACTGTTCGCGTAAAATATATTTACACAGATTTTGTTGCAAATTATGTAAGCGAGTTGGAAGAAAAGCATTGGGCTGACGCAAAGCAGTTAAGGCTGCTTGAAAATAAGGTGCTAATGGCTGAGGTTGTTTGAGGGAGTTTTCAGATTGAGGGTGGGGTTCTAGTAGTTTTGTTGGAGGAGTAGTATTAATTTTTGTGTGCTGCACTTCATCTATATTTGCTAAGCGTACAACACCTTTTGCCTCCTGCTTTTCTAAGATATGTTCTATTAAGATATCGTAACCACCATCACGAGAAAGTATACCAATTTGAGCATCTGTATCTGTAGCTATAATTTTTCCAAGATAATAAGAAAGATAAAAATCTAATGCGTTTTTGCCTGATTTCTGTAAGTGAATAAGATGGACACGTTCGCCAAATGGAAGCAATGATGCCACTAAACTAATGGGTAATGATTTATGTTGTGTGCCTAAAAATAACCAAATATGAGTATCTTCAGTTGGTAATTTATCCAGATTTTGCGGTTGGATATTTTCAAAGTCGATTAGTAAGTGTTTCATAGTATTATTTAATTGGGCTGACGTTTATACCCAAAATCCCTTTTAATATTATTTTTTGTTGAGTTATTAATGCTCAACTTATATACCAGGCCGTCTGAAAGTTAAAAATTTGTTCAGACGGCCTTTATTTTTATTTCTTTACTGCCAAGCTCACGGTGAAAATACCGTCTTCGTCTATCCATTGATGGATTTTTTCAAAACCGGCTTTTTCAACCAGCTGATCCATTTCCTGTTGACTGCGGCGGCGCATTACCCAGTTTGGGCTGCCTGCTTTGTGGCTGGTCAGGGCGCGGGCAATCATTTCCAGTTGCGGATGCCAAGGCTGGCCGGTGTAAATCAGGTAGCCACCGGTTTCAATGGCCTCGCCGAAGCCGTAGAGCGAGTTCAAAATCAAATCATTGTCGGCAAATAATTCGTGTAAACCAGATACAATGCCCAATGTTGGACGCGGTTGCAAATCGTGATAATTGGCGCGGTCGTAGGCATTGACTTCATTGAAGGTTACCGTGTTTTGCAAACCACGCTCGGCAATCAGTTTGCGTCCGGCTTCGACATTAATCGGGCTGTAATCGCGCAAGCGTACGGAATCAGGCAATGTGTCGGCAGTCAGGGCATCCAATACATAGCGGCCATGACCGGACGCAATATCCAAAACGTGTACAGGTTTGCCTGCTTCACGCAATTTGGCTGAGGCCGTCTGAATGGCTTTGCCGATATTGACTTTGCGTTGGCGGATACCGCGCCAGCCGATGGCATTGAGATAGTATTTGTCCACCCATACACCGAAAGCGTTGCTGCCTTGCGGTTGATTACGGTAGACGTAATCCAGCGTGCTGCCCGAATCAAAACCTGTTTCTTGACCGATTCTCAAGCCTTCACTCCAGCGCGCACCCAGTTTGAGCGAGGCACGATATATTGCCCAAAATGCGCCGCGTGGCGAACAAATAGGCAAAGGCGTAGCCAGTTCGTCAGCTTCGCGGCGGCTGTCGCTGTGCAAATGGGCTTGGGTTAAATCAACTGGTTGCAAAGGTTGGTTGAAACGCTCGCGGATAAAACGGCGCATTTCTACAAACGCAATTTCACGGTCTTGCTCGCCTAGAGTATCGTGGTAGAAACCTGGCAGGATATGGCGCTCTTTAATATGGCTGCCCAAACGATTGTAGAAATCATGTTGCGGTTTGTGATGAACAACCCAATCGCTGCCTGAAATCAACAGTTGTACAGGCGTAGTAATCGCTTGTGCATCGGCGACTACACGTTCGGCCGCCTCATATAAACCCAGCAGAATGCGCACAGAAATGGCGCGGGCAATCAGCGGATCGTTGTCGTAGCTTTTTTGACGTTCGACATTGTGGGTCAGATAGTGGGCTTTGACGTAGCTGTTGACAAAGAAATTGCCGCGCCATTTTTGCATGATTTTCAAACCGGTACGGGCAAACGGAACATAGAGTTTGACTTTGAACGCAGGCGAAGCCAATACGGCGCAACGGATTTTCGGCGCGTAATCATGCAGCCAAGTAGAAACCAATACCGCACCGACACTTTGCGCAATCACGCAGATGTTTTCAGGTTTGATGCCGTATTCGCTTTGGATGTGTCGGATAAAATCGTCCACATCTGCAATCGAAGTGCCGATACTCGGACTATCGCCGCGTTCACCGGGACTGTAACCATGACCGCGCGCGTCCCAAGCGAAATAGGAAAAATCATCAAAACCCAGCTCATCCGCCACAAACATCATTCGGCCGGAATGCTCATGTCCGCGATGGAACAGCACAATGGCTTTGTCGGAAGAACCATCGGCAGCAGGGCGATAGCGGTAGAAAAGCGAAGTCCCGTCTTGGGTTGAAAAGAATTTTTGCTGTTCGGACATGAGAAACTCCTAATAGTCATATTTTTTGAACAGTATCATGACATATCGGATAAATGCAATGATTATCCGATAGACGGACGAATGCAATGATGGAGAGATATGGTAAAAGATGGTTTCAAATTTCACTTAAAACTGATGACAGTGATTGTTAAAAGAGTTAGATAGAGGGCGTTTGGATAACCTTACAAACTACTACCGACATATCATCATAAACTTTGGGGCTGACGTAGATTAGCCCTAAATTCCAC